>DYOH01000026.1 GCA_020720625.1 Acetofilamentum sp.
GTCAATTAAGAAAACGCTGGCAGGGGTATAATCATTTTTTTAATCTTTTTAGACTGAACTCATGCTTTTTTTATTAAATATAATATGCTTAATTATAGTATTTTAATGTAATTTTGCCTTGCTATTAGTAACGCATAAGATTTTCTTTTTGTACTTATTTTTGATGCTTTTTGGATTTTGCACAATGCTTTAATTATGAGTGCAATTTTACAAATTATTTTGGGCAAAAATGGATTTTCAATTTATGAAAATATTAAATTAACCAGAACATAATTCAATAATTCTTAAAAGAAATACGAATAAAAATATTTTGGGCAGTTTATAAAAATAGTAGAAAAGATATAATTAAAACGATTTAGCAAAATTATTACATAAAATATTTTTACCTTTGCCCACATAGAAAAAGAAATAATGGCAGCAAACGAAAAAGTAAAATTACTCGATAAGGAATTTGAAATTTTTATCACTTCCGAAAAAATTGATTGTGCAGTTGCAGAAGTTGCTCAAAAAATGAACGAAAATCTAAAGAACGAAGATGTTATTTTTATAGGAGTTTTAAATGGTTCGTTTTTATTTGCTGCCGATTTATACCGTAAATTGGAGTTTGATTCGCAAATTTCGTTTGTAAAAGTAGCCAGTTATATGGGTACATCAAGTACAGGCAACGTAAAAAGATTGATTGGCTTAAACGAAGATGTAAGAAACAAAACAGTAATCATATTAGAAGATATTATAGATTCAGGAAAAACAATAGAGGATTTGGTTAAGCAAATCAAAGGATACGAACCCAAGAGTATCCAAATAGCCAGTTTTCTATTTAAACCAGATGCTTATTTAGGAACACTTCCTATTGATTATGTTGGAATAGAGATTCCGAACGATTTTATAGTAGGTTATGGATTGGATTATAATGGATTAGGACGAAATTTACCCCATATTTATAAAATTGTAGAATAGAAATATATAAAAATCAGCATGTTAAATATAGTATTGTTTGGCCCTCCGGGAGCAGGAAAAGGAACGCAAACCAAGAAAATTATTAATAAATATAATTTGGTTTCTTTGGCCACTGGCGATTTGCTTCGAACCCAAATAGCAAAGCAAACGCCCCTTGGTATTGAAGCTAAAATATTGATGGATAAGGGAGAATTGGTTCCCGATGAAATGGTTATCGGGATGATTAAACACCAGATAGAAGAGCACAAAAACGAAGCTTCTGGTTTTGTTTTCGATGGTTTTCCAAGAACAACAAAGCAAGCTGAGGCTTTAGATGCTTTTTTAGCGGCTTGTGGATACTCTATTAATAAAATGGTTGCACTAGAAGTGGGTAAAGAGCTATTAGTTAGTCGACTTATTGGCAGAGGACTAGATAGTGGCAGGCCAGATGATCAGGATATGAAAATTATAGAACATCGTATTGAAGTGTATAATATTAGTACTGCGCCAGTAAAGGAATTTTATCTGAAACAAAATAAGTTTTATTCGGTGCACGGAGTTGGCGAAGTTGAAGAAGTTTTTAATAGAATATGTGAAGCAATTGAAAAATAAGGCATGGCAGATACAAATTTTGTAGATTATGTGAAAATTTACTGTCGTTCCGGAAACGGTGGCCCGGGAAGTACTCATTTCTATCGCGATAAGCGAAATGCCAAAGGAGGACCCGATGGTGGAGATGGAGGTAGAGGAGGGCATGTTATTCTTAGAGGCAACAAACAAATGTGGACTTTGTTGCACTTAAAATATCGTAAACATGTATTGGCAGCTCATGGCGAATCGGGCAGCAGAAGTAGAAGTACCGGTGCCAGTGGCGATGATGTAATTTTAGATGTTCCACTTGGTACAATTGCCCGCGATTTTGAATCGGGCGAACAAATGATTGAAATTACTGAAGATGGCCAAATGGCTGTGCTTATGAATGGCGGTAGAGGGGGATTGGGTAATTGGAATTTTAGAACCCCTACACTGCAAGCTCCCAAATTTGCTCAGCCCGGAGAAGAGGGGCTGGAAGCCTGGGTTGTTCTTGAGCTTAAAGTATTGGCCGATGTTGGATTAGTTGGGTTTCCGAACGCCGGTAAATCTACTTTATTGTCAAGATTATCAGCAGCTAAACCTAAAATTGCCGATTATCCGTTTACTACTATGGTACCAAATCTGGGAATCGTGCAATACCGCGATTATAAATCTTTTGTAATGGCTGATATTCCCGGTATTATTGAAGGTGCAGCAGAAGGCAAAGGTCTTGGTGTTCGATTTTTAAGGCATATTGAGCGAAATTCGGTTTTACTTTTTCTTATTCCATCTGATTCTAAAGATGTTGTAAAAGAATTTGAGATTCTGCTCAATGAGCTAAATAAATACAATCCCGAATTGCTCGACAAAAAGCGTTTACTCGCTATCACAAAATCGGATATGTTGGATCAGCAAATGATGGAGGAAATGAAACGGGACTTACCTAATATCGAATATATTTTTATTTCATCTTACACTGATTATAATCTTTTAGGATTAAAGGATTTGCTTTGGAAAGAACTAAATGATTAAATTATAGAATAATGCTTGAGCAATTAACATCATTCGATTTTCATTTGTTTTTATTTTTGAATTCTTTGCATTCACCATTTTTTGATACCATTATGTGGTATATTAGTGCAACTTATACTTGGTTGCCTCTGTATATTGGTGTAATTGCATATATATTTTATAAATTCGGATGGAAGACTGGTGTTCTTGCTTTTGTTTCGATGATTATGTTGGTGGTACTAACCGATCAGGTATCTGTGCATTTGTTCAAACAGGTTTTTGAACGACTTAGGCCTTGTCATCAACCACGTATTTCGCATTTGGTGCATATTGTAAATGGTTACTGTGGCGGAAAATTCGGATTTGTTTCTTCGCATGCTGCTAACACGTTCGGTTTTGCAATTTTTACTTCCTTTTTTTTCAAAAATAAACTGTATGTTTATTCGATTTTTGTATGGGCCACCCTGGTAAGTTACAGTAGAATCTATCTGGGGGTTCATTATCCATCTGATATTGCTGGAGGTGCATTATTAGGCATATTGCTAGGTTTTGGTATCTACGTGCTTTATAATTATCTGGAAAATAAGTATTTAGAAAATAATCGAAAAGCTAAGTTTTAGTGGTAATTAGTTCGGTTTTATATTCTATCGTAAATAAGCAATTATGGTCAGGAAGGATAGATGATCCAAGCGATTTGGAATCCTACCGCTGGCACCAGCTTGTGCAATGTATTGATTTAAACAAACCTATTAAGCGTGTACAAAAGCAAAGTTTTTGTTTTCTTGGTTTTAAATCAGATACGGGTGTGCAGCGAAATCTGGGTCGTCAAGGCGCAGTTTTAGGTCCCGACAGTATTCGGCAACAGATGGCGAATCTGCCATCCTGGTTTAATTTTGATGTGCAATTGCTCGATGCAGGCGATATTGTAAGTGATAATAATCTGGAGGAAGCCCAGGAAGTTTTGGCAATGGCGGTAAAAATAATACTTCAGGCCGGCATGTTTCCGGTACTTTTGGGTGGTGGCCACGAAATAGCTTATGGTCATTATTTGGGTATCCGGCAGTTTTTAATTGACCAAAAAATGTCTCCACCGGCCATTATCAATATTGATGCACATTTTGATATGCGACCTTATCCCAATGGTGGGAGTTCTGGCACCATGTTTCATCAAATTGCCGACCTTAATTTAGCTCATCAAGAGCTATTTAAATATTTAGTGTTGGGAATTCAGCAATCAGGAAATACCAAAAGTTTGTTTAACAGAGCCGAAAGTTTGGGAGCCAAATATGTGCTTGCCCGCGATATTTTTGAACATGGCTTACAAAATGTTAAGGAATTGATATATAGATACATGGCGACAGAAGAAAACATTTATCTTACTTTATGTTCCGATGTATTTTCATCGGCTTTTGCTCCTGGCGTTAGTGCCCCTCAACCATTTGGAATGAATCCCGAAATGGTACTAAAGTTAATTAAATATATTGCCTTGAGCGGAAAACTCATTAGTTTTGATGTTGCAGAAGTGGCTCCTCGTTTCGACAATGACCACCAAACCGCAAAATTAGCATCTATCATTATTTTTGCACTGCTCAATACTTTATATAAACCCGATGCTAATTTGGTGCTTGAATCCTAATGCTTAGTAATGGTAACAACAGGAGAATATATTATAAGACCTATAATGCAATCGGATAACGATGCAATTAAGAATATTATCCGTACTACTTTCGAAGAATTTGGTGTGGACGGACCAAATACTGCCTACGATGATTACGATACTTTTCAAATGTTCGAAGCTTATCAACAAAAAAGTTCTGCATATTTTGTTGTCGAAAATGCGGGTATCGTATTGGGTGGAGCAGGAATTAAAACCTTGGCCAATCAAACGCAAAATATTTGCGAACTTCAAAAATTCTACTTTTTACCTGCATTGCGGGGCAAGGGTTTTGGAAAAAAACTATTGACAATGCTACTAGATGTTGCAAAAAAAAACGGTTTTGAATATTGCTATCTCGAAAGTTTTGGAGTAATGAAAACCGCTATACAGCTTTATTCTGAGCAAGGCTTTTATTTCATAGAAAAATCTATGGGCAATACAGGTCATTCTGCTTGTAACGTATTTATGATGAAACAATTATTCTAAATGCTACTCATTAATAAGCGATAAAACACCTTCAACCAAAGAATACTGCGATTGTTGAATTCTTTCTATCTGTAAATGATTCAATACATAATTAATTAGTACACTCGCAGCGACAATAATGTCGTTTCTAATTAATTTAATTCCTTCAATTTTAGCTCTTTCGTGTAATTTAGTCCCCAATATTAATTGGTGCATTTCAAAAAATTGTGTAGGAGTAAATTCAAAATAAAGCTTTTCCCGATATTTTTCAGAAGTGCTAAAACGTGCTGCGGCCACCCTTGCTAAGGTATTGAAAGATCCCGAAGAGCCCACAAGCGTTTTGATATTGTACTCTTTAGCTTTGGTTATTACATTCTCTGTTTGATTTGCTATAAATAAGCACATACTCTCGATTTCATGGGGCAGGATTGGATCCGATGGTTTAAATTTTTCTGTTAATCTGCCAGCGCCAAGTTTTAAACTTTCTGTAAATTCAATTTTATTTTTGTTTCCGATGATAAATTCGGTGCTGCCACCGCCAATATCCATCATTAAAACATTTTCGTCGCTTAAAGGCACAGCCATCTTTATTCCTTCATAAATCAGTTGCGCTTCTCTATCGCCAGAAATGATTTCAATTTTCATATCTAGCTCTTTTTCTATATATTCAACGAACTCTTGCCCGTTGGCTGTACTTCTTAAACCGGCGGTAGCAAAAGCGATGGTTCTTTCTACCTGATAATACTCTATGATATTTGTTTTAAATGCTTTGAGTGCATTTACGCCTCTAATAAAACCTGCTACCGAAATTCTTCCGGTGTTTGCCGAGGCCGAAAAACCGATTGGCATTTTGGTTTTATATAAAATTTGTATTTTGTTGTTTTCGTCTTTTTCGATCACTAATATTTTAAAAGTATTGGTTCCAAGATCAATTATGGCTTGTCTCATTAATTGTTTTATTTATTATCTATTTAAAAAAAAAGAAATTGCCAAAAAAATACACTCATTTTTGTAGCGTTTAAATATAAAAACAGAAAATCAGGCAAACAAACCTCATTTTCTGTTTATAATCATATTTTTATGACCACCAGTTTTAGATGCTGATGATTTTTTTCTTTCGTTTCGAATATGAAGTTACATTATTGATATACATTTTTGTTTATCAATGCATCCCGATATAGATTTTTTGGGATTAGTATATCTGGGTAGCTATCGAAAGTAGAGAAAATTCAAATATTGGCGAAGTCCGTGCCGCAGGGATTTTTTTGGCAAATACTAAACTGATTTTAAAATATTTTTATAATAATCTAGTATATTTATTAATTATTAGCTTGTTACGAAAATATATTTAGGTAACAAGCTAATTTAGCAAGCAGTATTTTTTTATAATTTCTTGCGGATAATTTCAGATTGTTTTTCAAAACCAGGTTTATTAAGCAAAGCAAACATGTTGTTTTTATAGGCTTCAACACCAGGCTGATCAAATGGATTCACGTTGAGCAAATAGCCCCCGATTCCACAGGCTTTTTCAAAGAAATAAAAAATTTGTCCGATTGTAAATTCCGAAATATGGTCAATTTCAATCAGAATATTGGGTACCCCACCTTCTGTATGGGCAATTCTGGTTCCTAATTCGGCCATCTTATTTACATGGTCTATGGTTTGTTCGGCCAAAAAATTGAGCTTGTCTAAGTTATCCTTATCTTTGGTAACTTCTAAGTGGTGATGAGGGTTTTTTACAGAAATTACGGTCTCGAAAATATTTCGTTTTCCCTCTTGAATATATTGCCCCATACTATGTAAATCTGTCGAAAAATCTACAGATGCGGGGAAAATACCCTTGTTTTCTTTACCTTCACTTTCGCCAAAAAGCTGTTTCCACCATTCGGCAATAAAATGCAATTTATCGTTATAATTTACGAGAATTTCGGTTTCGAAAGATTTTAAGTACAAAGCATTGCGCACAGCAGCATATTGAGCTGCCGGATTTTTGTCGAAAGGCACATTTACATTGCATTCTGCGTGCATCTGCAAAGCTCCATCCACTAGTTTTGCAATATCAAAACCTGCAATGGCAATTGGAATAAGGCCTACCGGAGTTAGTACAGAGTACCTTCCGCCCACATCGTCGGGTATTACATAAGTTGCATAGTTTTCTTTTTCTGCTAAACTGCGCAGTGCACCTTTCGATTCATCTGTAATGGCAATGATTTTCTTTTGAGCGCTTGCCTTTCCAGCTTGTTCTTCGAGTGTTTGTTTTAGTAAACGAAAAGCCAATGCCGGTTCGGTGGTTGTTCCCGATTTGCTGATTACGCAAATACCAAAATTTTTATCTTTCAGAAAATGGTTAAGTTCAAATAGATAATCCTGGTTAATATTATGTCCGGCAAATAGCACTTTTACAGCGTGTTTTTCAGGAAAATATGGGTTTAGAGCTTCTAATACGGCTTTTGCGCCTAAATACGAGCCTCCGATTCCAATAACAACCAAATAGTCAATGGTCTTTGAGAAATTGTTGGCAAACTGCTGCATTCTGCTTAATTCATCGCTACCAATATTTTTTGGCAAATCTACCCAACCTAAAAATTCGTTTCCCAGTCCGGTTTTATCATGAAGCATCTTGTTTGCCAGGCTTGTGGGAACATCGTATTTTTCAATTTCACCGTCAAATAAAAATGATTTAACGGAGTTTAATGATAATTGAAATGTTTCGTTCATCTTATTTATCTTAATAGTTTGTTTTTAAATAAAACTGCAATATTACTTTCAAATTTTCAATATGGCTAATTAATTTTCGGGTGGCATCGTAATACTCGTCCTTTCCTTTTATATATCCACCTGATTGTCTGGCACCAGGGTAGGTGGTCTCAATTTTTTTCCATAAGGTAGGATTGTCGGTGGGCAATTGCAAAAATAGAATCAGAATTTTATTTTGGTCAGCATCAGAAATCGTATTATTAATCACGATAGGACCTTCAACAATGGGCCCCGAGGTCCAAAGTACAGCAATATCTTTTGTGCTAACTTGGCCGTTTTTTATTGCGGTAGCCAAATATCCGGTGGCAATGGCACCCAATTCGGCCTGATGCGTATTAACTTTGGTTATCACCTCTTCGTGTCCGCCGCTAAAAGTTACGCTTTGAAAGCTGTTTTCCATAGATTCTATACCAATTGTTTGTAAAAACAAACGTGGAATAATATGCCCTGAAGCCGATGTTGGGGTTGCCAATACAAATTTGCTTTTCGATGTCTGGGTTTTAATATCTGTAACGCTGCCCACGCCACTAGTTCTATGCGTAATAATACTGCTTGTGTAAGAACCGGGTGTGTTGTTTTTACCGAAAACCACCAGAGGTTCTATCTTGGTACTCAACGCATTTTTTGCCAATATATATCCAAAGGCGCCCATAAAAGCTAAGTCTACTTTATTGGTTTTTAGTGCATTGGTCATGTCTGTTATTTTGCTGTATTCTACAATGCTTACCTGTCGGTTAAGTTTAAGTTTTATGTAGTTGCCAATTTCTTGGGTAAGTTCAGGACTGTTGCCATTGTGGGCAATTTTTATCACCTGTGCTTTTGATGATAGCGCTAGCATAAGGATTGTAACTAGCACAAAGACGCTATTCTTTTTTTTCATTAGATTTATGTCTTGGTTTAAAAAATTTATTAGCTTGTTCGCTTAATTTTGTAATGATACTGATGTAATGCTGTGAGCCTGCAATATGCTGACTAGTAAAGGAGTATTCAACAATAAAGCCACTTTTCTGTAAAGAGAAACCCATGGATAAACCACTCATTCCTTTTTTTGTTGGGAGGCTCATTTCTGCTCGTTTTTTATAGTTGTATCCGAGTTGAATATTCAAATTTTTATCGGGAAAAATTTCAACACCTGCAATAAAATGGCGCAGTATATTATCGCCAATGGTTTCAATTTTATTGAGTTTAGGTGCCAATGTGTATTCCGTAAGATTTGGGTCTTCTATTTGGTATCGCAAAATTGGTGTTTGCAAATTATGAAAACTTACAAATACGGCAAATGGTGCGTGTTCAGGTTTTTTAGAAATACTTAAATTCATTTCCAATGGCAAAGATTCGTAATTTTTTTCAAAATAGGGTTTTATTTGAACACCTAGATTCTTTATTACGAAAGCTGCCGAAAAAAGTTGCTCATCTAAATGGTAGTAAACACCCCAATCGCTTGCAATGCCAATAGATGAATAGAGATAAAAATCAGATAAAATAGGTTTTAAGTTAACTCCAATAGCTATTTTGTTGCCTATTTTTTTTGCATAATTCAGAACAAAAGCGTATTCGGCCGCCGAAAAATTTTCGTAACGGAAAGCTTTTTCATCAGCACGGGTAAATTGGCCATACTGAACGAATACTAAGCCTAATGTAAAGAATGATTTGTTTTTATAAAAAACAGCGCCTTGATTTATTCCCGAATAATTATTTTGATATTGCAAGCAAAGTAAGTTGCTTTCCGACAGTGCAGTATAAGCTGGATTGTCGGTAAGTTTATCGGGTAGGCCTTTAAAATAAGCAGCATGTTTTCCTCCAAGCGCCTCAATTTTTGCGGAATATCCGTTGTTTAAAAAAGTAAACACATATCTACCACCGTTTTGAGCAGATGCCATGTATTGTAGAAATACAAAAAATATCAGAATGAGTTTGATTTTCGCTTTCATTATCCATTCAGGTGTATCGTTCAACAATATCTTCCGAAATTTTGTAAATAATCGGGCAAGTTTCTCTGTTTTTTAAACTTATATCCAACAGATTAATAAATTTTCTGTTGGTAGTATGTGGATATTCTCTGCATGCTTTGGGTCTATTCTCGTAAACCATGCAGTAATTATCCTCAGCCAGAAAAGGACAAGGCATTGATTTAAAAACGAAATCACTGTCTTCGTCTACACGCAAGTATTTTTCTATAAAATCTTTTGATTTTATTTTTAGGGCTTTGCATAATTTATCAATATCCGCCTCAGTAATTCTTGGCCCAAGAGAGCGGCAACAATTGCCACAGTTTAAGCAATCAATATGGGCAAAGTATTCGCTATCTTTTTGCTGTACAAAACTGTCCAAATCTTTTGGTTTGATTTTTTTTATTTTGATGAAACCGGCTTTAATTGCAGGCTCTGATTTTTTTGCTAATTTTGGCAGAGATTTTATATCTTCAAGCAGTTTTGCGAGAGTTTCTTTTTCCATAACATGGGCAAATTTAGTAAAATAATAGAATGACAGCATTCGAAATTCAAAAAGTTTTTACATCGTTTAACGATACTAAAATTTTAGTTATTGGAGATGTAATGATTGATTCTTACATTATTGGTCAGGTGGAACGTATTTCGCCAGAGGCACCGGTTCCTGTTTTACTTACAAAAAAGCGAGAGAGTCGCTTGGGGGGAGCTGCAAATGTGGCGCTAAATTTAAAATCACTTGGTGCGGAACCAATTTTGTGCACCGTTATTGGCGACGACCCAAATTCGGACTTGTTTTTTAGCTTACTCGACGAAGAAAAACTTTTGCCCGATGGCATTTTGGTAAGTCAAAAGCGAATTACCACCGAAAAAACCAGATTAATCAGCCAAGGGCAGCAATTACTCAGATACGACACCGAAATAACCGATTGTTTGTCGGAGTCTATGTTTCAGAGTTTTCTCAAGCGTATTTTGGCACTTATTGTCGAATATAAGCCAGAAGCCATTATTTTTGAAGATTACGACAAGGGTGTAATAAATCCGGCTTTGATAGAGCGAGTTGTAAAGCAAGCGAAGATTGAGAATATTCCGGTTTTGGTTGATCCCAAAAAACGCAACTTTACGGCATATAAGCACGTTACTTTGTTTAAACCAAATTTTAAGGAATTTAAAGAGGGCATTCAGCAGCAAATTGCAATTGATAATATGGAGCTAATTTTTGAATCCATGCATCGAATGCGCAAAATATACGGATATACTTATTTACTTACGACCTTGTCCGACAAAGGAATGGTGGCTGTTTCGGAGTATGAACAGCTGCATGTTCCTGCTCAGAAGCGAGATATTGCCGATGTTTCGGGCGCAGGCGATACCGTTATCAGCACTGCCGCGTTGGCTCTGGCCAAAAATCTTTCCCTATCCGATATCGTTATTCTGGCCAATTTAGCCGGTGGTTTGGTTTGCGAGAAGCCTGGTGTTGTGCCGGCAGATAAAACAGAATTGTTTAATGAGGCTGTAAATTACTATGAGCAAGAATCCTGAGTTATTTCCGGAATATTGGAATAAACAATTCGAACTTCCAAAGCAATCCTGGAATTTGGGTTATGCATCGCCTCCTTTGGTTGAATATTTCAATCAGATCAGTTCCAAAGAAATGAAAATTCTTGTTCCCGGAGCTGGGCATGGTTGGGAAGCCGAATATCTCTATAAGCAAGGATTTAGAAATACTTTTGTGCTCGATTTTTCTGAAAAAGCCATAGCCTTTTTTCATTCCAGATTTCCGGATTTCCCTGATAATCAAATTCTCAACGAAAATTTTTTTGAGCATCAGGGCGTTTACGATTTGATAGTTGAGCATACTTTTTTTACATCATTTCCATATAACTTTCGTTCAAACTATGTAAAAAAAATGCACGAATTGCTCCGTGAAGCAGGCAAATTGGTTGGATTATGGTTTGCACATCGTTTTCAGTTCGAATATCCGCCTTATGGAGGCACCAAAGAAGAATACACCGAATTATTTTTCCCATTTTTCGATTTTATTAACTTCGAAATAGCCTATAATTCAATAAAGCCGCGTAAAAACAGAGAGTATTTTTTGTTGATGCAACGAAAATAATTTTGCTTGATTGTTGATAAAGAAAATTGACAGTTGAGTGAAAAAAAATTATATTTGCCAGTCGAAAATAAAATTATCAGATTTTGAAAGATTACCTTGATGGCTTAAATCATGCCCAAAAAGATGCCGT
Source organism: Acetofilamentum sp. (assembly GCA_020720625.1). Taxonomy (GTDB): domain Bacteria; phylum Bacteroidota; class Bacteroidia; order Bacteroidales; family DYOH01; genus DYOH01. The sequence continues at coordinate 11,595 of DYOH01000026.1, forward strand.
TATAAATTATCAGGGACCGTCGCTGGTTATCGCCGGAGCGGGTTCGGGAAAAACGCGTGTACTTACTTTTCGGATTGCGCACCTGCTCAAAAACGGAGTGAAACCTTATGAAATTCTTTCGCTGACTTTTACCAATAAGGCAGCCAAAGAAATGTGCGAAAGAATATCGCTAATTGTTGGAAGCCAAACAACCAAATATCTTTGGATGGGTACTTTTCACAGTATTTTTGCCCGAATTCTTCGCAAAGAAGCAGAACATATTGGTTTTGTATCCAATTTTACAATTTACGATACAGCCGACTCAAAAAATCTGCTCAAATCCGTTATCAAAGAAATGGCCTTAGATCCTAATGTGTATAAGATTTCGGGTGTTCTCTCACGAATTTCATCGGCGAAAAATGATTTAATTACGGCAGAGATGTATCAGTCAAATAATCAGCTTATAGCCCACGACAGGCAATCTAAAATGCCCGAATTATCAAGGATTTACAAGCTTTATGTAACGCGATGCAGAAACAACAATGCCATGGATTTCGACGATTTATTGTTAAATACCAATGTATTGTTTCGAAATAAGCCGGAAGTTCTGGAAAAATATCAGGAACAGTTCAAATATATATTGGTTGACGAGTATCAGGATACCAATTTTTCGCAATTTCTGATTATAAAAAAACTCTCGGCCAAACACCGCAATATTTGTGTAGTGGGCGACGATGCGCAAAGTATTTATTCGTTTCGTGGTGCAAAAATTGAAAATATATTAAATTTTAGAAATGATTATCCTGAATATCAGCTTTTTAAACTAGAGCAAAACTATCGTAGTACGCAAAATATTGTAAATGCGGCTAATAGCGTTATTTCAAAAAATAGGAAGCAAATAAAGAAGGATGTCTTTTCTGAAAACGACGAGGGAGAACTAATTCGCGTGTTCGAACTTTACACTGATGCCGAAGAAGGGTATTTAGTGGCCAACAAAATTAACGATTTGCGCATGTCGGAACATTATCATTTCCGCGATTTTGCTATATTGTACCGAACCAATGCTCAATCGAGAATTTTTGAAGAATCTCTCAGAAAAAAGAATATTCCGTACCGCATTTACGGTGGATTGTCTTTTTATCAGCGCAAAGAGATTAAAGATATTCTGGCATATTGTCGTTTGGTGGTGAACAAAAACGACAATGAAGCAATAAAGCGTATCATCAATTATCCAAAGCGTGGAATTGGCGATGCCTCAGTAGATAAAATTGAAGAAATTTCTTTGCAAGCGGGAGTATCTATGTGGCATTTTATCAGTAATATAGATAAAAATCCGGAGTTGGCTACAAGCGGACGATTAATGAAACCCTTATTAGTATTTAGGGAAATGATTAGCAGCTTAACGCTTCGCCAGGATGAATATAATGCCGCAGATATGCTTATTCAGATAGCCAGAGAAAGTGGTATGCTCAAGGAAATGCACAGCGACCAAACCCCCGAAGGAATAAGCCGCTACGAAAATATTCAGGAATTAATGAATGCAGTTCAAGAGTTTGTATCTACATTTGAAAGCACAGAAGAGGTGCCTACTTTGGCAAATTATTTGCAAAATGTAGCATTACTTACCGACCAGGACACCGAAAAAGGAGAAAATGATGTGGTAACGCTCATGACCATACATGCATCTAAAGGCCTGGAATTCAAAAATGTATTCCTTGTGGGCATGGAAGAAGATTTATTCCCGGGGGAATTAAGTACGCATTCAGCCAGTGATTTAGAGGAAGAGCGAAGGCTCTTTTATGTGGCCGTTACCCGTGCAGAAAAGAATCTGGTGCTTTCTTATGCCAAATCCCGATATAAATGGGGAACACTATCAGCTCGCAAACCCAGCAGATTTATACAGGAAATCGACGCAAAATATTTGGATTGGCAGGCAGGCGAATCACAAAATAACCGTACTTTTAATCAGTCTTTTAAAGGCCGCACCACCATTGAGGACGAAAAATTTGCCGAACAGCAAAATGTAACAAAACAAATGAACCAAACCGGCGATTTGCAAATTCCTGAATCACAAAATTCATCATTTAAAACATCGGCCAAATTAAATTTAAAAGCAGGCGACATTGTGGAGCACCAGAAATTTGGTATTGGCCAGGTTCTGCAAATTAATGAATCAGGAAGTAATTCTGTGGCGATTGTCAATTTTCAAAATGGAGGCTCAAAACAGCTTTTACTCAAGTTTGCCAATTTAAGGGTAATAAAAAAGTAGTCAAAGATTTGGCTTCCAGATAAAAATAAATTACATTTGCCCCATTACCAAACAAGGAGCACCATAAATTATGCCTGAATATTTAAATCTATTATCAGTTTTACAATTTGTATAGTGTAAATAATTTAAAAATCAATAATTTAAGTAACTTTCGGTCAAATAGCTATCGATATTTTTTTGATAGGGAATAATAATATTTTTCTAAATAAAACACCTTAAATAAAGTAGATAAAGAAAAAAAATGGAATATAATACAAGCAGAAACGGTTTGATTTTGCCCGAATATGGCAGAAACATTCAAAAAATGGTAGAAGAGGCCATAACCTTGCCAACAAGAGAAGAGAGAAACAATGCAGCACAAACCATAATCAACATAATGGGAAATGTGCATCCTCATTTGCGCGATGTGAGCGATTTTAATCACAAATTATGGGATCACCTGCATGTAATGGCCAGTTTTAAGTTGGATATCGACTCACCCTATCCAATACCAGTTATTGATCATTCCGTTCGCCCTAAGCGCATTCAATATCCGAATAAGAATATCAGATACAAGCATTTTGGTGTAATCATTGAAGATTTAATCAAATTAGCAGTAAATGAAACAGATGCAGAGAAGAGAGAGCAGTTTACACACTCAATTGTAAACCAGATGCGCAAATCTTATATGATTTGGGCAAGAGAAGGTGCTAACGACGAGGCCATTTTTAATGCCATTCAAGAATTATCCCAAGGACGATTAATAGTGTCTGATGATGTGAAAAACAGTGTTCTGAAAAAAGATATAATGCCGAATCAGAATACGAATAATAATACAGGACAGCAAAATCGTTTGAACTATAAATCAAAAAAACGAATCATAAACAAAAAACATAAATAGTTTTTGATATGTCAATTTTTCGGATAGAAGGCGGCTATCAGTTGCATGGCGAGATTCATCCGCAAGGGGCAAAAAACGAAGCATTGCAAGTAATTTCGGCTGTTTTGCTCACTACCGATGAAGTAATCATCTCCAATATACCCAATATTCACGATGTTAATCGTTTGATAGATTTGCTCATCATTATGGGAGTAAAGGTTAGGCAAATAGAAGATGGAGCCTATTTGTTCGATGCATCTGAGCTTTCTGTGGATGCACTTTTTACTTCCGAATTTAAGGAGCTTAGTAGTAAATTACGTGGTTCTATTATGATTGCAGGGCCAATGTTGGCAAGATTCGGACGTGCCATCGTTTATAAACCCGGTGGCGACAAAATTGGACGAAGGAGATTAGATACGCATTTTTGGGGTTTTCAAAAACTGGGTGCTTTTTTTTCTTACGATGAGCAACAAAGTTTATTCGATATCTCGAGCCCAAAACTGAGCGGCAATTTTATGCTGCTTGATGAGGCTTCGGTTACCGGCACAGCCAATATTATTATGGCTGCTGTATTGGCAAGTGGCACCACTACCATTTATAATGCAGCATCTGAGCCTTATATTCAACAGTTATGTAAAATGCTGAACAATATGGGGGCAGATATTAACGGAATTGGCTCCAATTTACTCAGCATTCGCGGGGTAGATAAATTGCATGGCACTAAACATCGCCTGCTCCCCGATATGATTGAAATTGGCAGTTTTGTGGGTTTAGCTGCACTTACTCAATCGGAAATCACCATTAAAAATGTTTCTTACGAAAATTTAGGACTTACACTTCTGCCTTTTGAAAGATTGGGTATTAAATTCGAAATAAGAAACGATGATATTTTTATTCCTGCACAGGAATTGTATCAAATTGAATCATTTATCGATGGTTCAATTATGTCGATTGCCGATGCTCCTTGGCCGGGAATATCGCCCGATTTGCTTAGTGTTGTGCTGGTTACTGCCACACAAGCCCGCGGGAGCGTGTTAATTCATCAAAAGATGTTCGAAAGTCGCTTGTTTTTTGTCGACAAACTTATAGATATGGGCGCACAAATTATTCTTTGCGACCCGCACAGAGCCACTGTTATTGGATTAGAGCGCAAATTTAAGCTCAGAGCCACACGCATGAGCTCGCCCGATATCAGGGCAGGAGTTGCCTTGTTAATCGCAGCTTTATCAGCCTCAGGAACATCCTATATTTCAAATATCGAACAAATTGACAGAGGATACGAGAATATTGATGAACGATTGGCGAAACTTGGTGCCAGGATTCAACGTATAGAAGAATAAAAAAAAAGCAATGAAAAAAAGGCTTTTATTTATAGTTATATTATTGAATGTTAGTATATTATTATCGCGTGCGCAAACCGGACTTTTTCCCGGATATATAGCTCCTGAAATAAAATTAAAAACCATAGATGGACAGAAGGTCGCATTGAAAGATTTATCAGGGAAAATGGTTATTATATATTTCTGGGCATCTTGGTCGGAGCACAGTAGGGTAGAAAATCCTAAAATGAAAGAATTATATCAGGAATTCAGAAACAGTCAGTTCGAAGAAGGCAAAGGGCTTGTAGTATATAGCGTGGCACTCGAAAAAGACAAAGGTGCCTGGTTTGCTGCCATACAAAAAGACGGAATAAGCACCTTTGTTAATGTTAGCGAACTCAAATTCTTAGAGTCGAAAGCAGCCAAAGATTATAATATTAAAGCCATTCCAATGACTTTTTTGCTCAACGGAAACGGTGTTATCCTGGTTTCAGGCATGAATTCGGAAGCACTCAGAGATAAATTAAACAGCCTTTTGTCTGAAAATACCCGCATAGTAAAATAATACATTTTCTGTCAAATTGTCTGACTATTTTTATAAGATTAAATAATTATAGTACAATTATTTAGAACAAATCAGTGGCCTATTGCCCAGATGGCAGGTTTTTTGGTATGAGGTAACAATAGCAAATAGAAGAGAAAAAAAAGATTTCGGATATGGCAAAGAATAAACAAAACACAAAAGAGAACCAAGAAATAATGCATGAAAATGATACCTTTGAAGACGCTCAAAATCAGGAGCTTAATAATGAGCAGCAAAATATTGTCTCGGATGAAGCAGCGCAAATGAACCAAAATTTGAATATGGAGTTGCAAGAAGATGCTGCGGAAAACAAAAATATGGAAACAAATGCTGACAATGAGGCAGAGAATGTAAGGTCTGATGACGAGTTGGCAAAAATGACTTTACAATTTGATGAAATGAAAGATAAATATCTAAGACTTTCTGCCGAATTTGATAATTACCGCAAGCGCACTTTAAAGGAGAAAATGGAGTTAACCAAATCTGCCGGAGAAGGAATTCTTTTGAATATTTTGCCTGTGGTAGATAATTTTGAGAGAGGCTTAAAATCGCTCGAGGCATCTAAAGATATTGATGCAGTGAAAGAAGGAATACATTTAATATATGCCACTTTTACCGACTTTTTAAAGCAGCAAGGCATAAAACCTATGGATGCTGTTAATCTGGAATTTAATACAGATGAGCACGAAGCCATTACCAAAATACCAGCTCCTGCTGAAGAGTTAAAAGGAAAGGTAATTGATGTGGTTGAGAAAGGCTACAAATTGCACGACAAAGTAATTCGTTTTGCAAAAGTGGTAGTTGGAGAATAATAAATTTTAAACCCGGAGACAGATATATGGCAAAGAGAGATTATTACGAGATTTTAGGAGTGAGCAAAAATGCCAGTGCCGAGGAATTAAAAAAAGCATACCGAAAACTGGCAATACAATTTCACCCCGATAAAAATCCGGGAAATGCCGAGGCCGAAGATAAGTTTAAAGAAGCCGCCGAAGCTTACGAAGTGTTGAGCAACGAAGATAAACGCGCTAAATACGACAGATTTGGTCATGCCGGAATGAGCGGAGCAGGTGGCTTTAGCGGTGGCGGAATGAATATGGATGATATTTTCTCCCATTTTGGCGATATCTTTGGTTTTGGTGGTTTTGGCGGAGGACGAAGTTCAGGTGGACGCAGGGTTCGTAAGGGTACCAACCTGAGAGTGAAGGTACGTTTAAATATGCACGATATGGTGCATGGCGTAGAAAAGAAACTTAAAGTGCGAAAACATGTGGCCTGCGATGCTTGTAGCGGAACAGGTTCCGAAGACGGACAAACATCTACTTGCCCAACCTGTAATGGTCGCGGACAAGTTACTCAGGTGGCACAAACTTTTTTGGGTGCCATGCAATCTACCAGCACTTGCCCAACATGTAATGGCGAAGGTTCTATTGTAAAGAATAAATGCCGCAAATGTGCCGGAGAAGGCATTGTGCAGGGGGAAGAAGTTATTGAAGTACAACTTCCGGCCGGAATTACCGATGGCATGCAATTGTCTGTTAGTCAGAAAGGTAATGCCGCGCCACGTGGTGGTATCAATGGCGATTTGATTGTGCTTATTGAAGAAGAAGAGCATCCGGATTTGGAAAGACACGGTAAAGATTTGTTATATCAGTTAAACGTTTCATTCCCAGATGCGGTACTTGGCACGCAGTCCGAAATACCTACGGTTGACGGAAAAGTAAAGGTAAAGATTGAACCGGGAACACAGGCCGGAAAAATTCTGCGTTTGCGCGGAAAAGGATTGCCCGATGTAAACGGATATGGAACCGGCGATATTTTGGTAAGAATCAACGTGTTTGTGCCCAAAACCATTAACAAAGAGGAGCGCAAATTATTGGAAAAGCTACTCGAATCCGAAAATTTTAATGCTTCAAAAGCCGAAAAGGAAAGAGGGTTTTTTAGCAAAATGAGAGATTTTTTTGAATAATATAGCCTATTGTAGAGCAAAAACCTTGTAAAAGTATTTTTTACAAGGTTTTTTGTTTTAAAATGAGTATGAATAACTTATTGATGGTAAAATAGGGAAAATAGTTAAACTGTGCAGACTAAGTTCCGATTTTGAATTATAATCGTAATAATAGTAATACGGATTTTTTCTATTATATAGGTTTAATACACTAAAATTCCATTCAATATGTGCATTCTTTTTTTGCTTTTTAAGTGTAAGATTTATATCTAATCTGTGGTAATTTGGTAGTCTGAAATTGTTTTTTTGCGGATAATAATAAATGGTATTTTGATCATAGTCGTAATCATGACCAGTATTATGTTCATACGGAATTACATATTTTTGGGTTGCTACCGTCAGCAGATTTCCGGTATAGAAAAGCCAATTGGCCGAAAAACTTACTTTCGGACTAATTTCAAATATTGCAACAGCCGAGAGTGTATGTCGCCTATCGTATTGGTAATAATACGCTTTGCCATAATTGATATTAGGGAATTGCCGGTAACTTTTGGCCCAGGTATACGAAATCCAATAATTAAATTTCGTTTGGGTACTTTCAAGTAAAAATTCTACCCCGTAAGCTGTGCCCTTTCCATTTTTTTCTAGTCTTTGTTCCCAATTGGATGAACCAATGGCAAATGAATTTCCGTCTTTGAAAGTTAATAAGTTATTCATTTTTTTGAAATAACTATCAATGCTCAATTGCGTGTTCTCAAAGGGTGTGGCTGTTTTAAATCCTATGGAATATTGGTATGCCGTTTCGGGCAGGATATTTTTCGACGAAGGAAACCACAAATCAAAAGGCATGTTGATATTTGAAGATGAAATCAGGTGCAAAAACTGCGTCATTTTGGTGAAGGATGAAAAAAGACTGATATTTTTAGCCAAATCTACTTTCACACTTAATCGGGGCTCAAAACTGTAATAAAAAGTATCGGCAGAGAAAAATGCTGCATTGTTTATTCCCATTTTAATGGACGTTTTACTATTCAATGTCCATTCATCTTCTAAGTAAATGCTTGCTTCTGATGTGTTTATGATTGTTGTAGGAATGTATTTATTCGTGGTATCTATATTTATTCCGCTTGAATAATAGCGAAATCCGCCCGGATTAAACTTGTGATGAATGGCATTGATGCCGTAGTTTATGGTATTGCAAATGGAATAGGCTCTTTACCAATAGAATCCAATACATAGCCGCTAATTTTTACTTTTTGGCTAAATACCGGTTGATTCAATATCAAAAAAAGGGAAAAGAGTACTATAATTTGTCTGCTGAGAATTAATTTTTGTCTGTCAAAAATTGCCATTTTATACCAAAATTTATTGCAGTAAAGTTTATTGGAGCATTTTTTAGTCCAAAGCTTGTATTATTTGTGTTGCTATACGAATAGCTGCTTTCTATTGACACGCGGTTGGGAATAATGCAAGCAGATAACAAAACAGCCCCTTGATAACCGAATGTAAAATCTTTTTCAGTATGACGTTCTTCTAAAAAAATCAGCGTTTGATTGCCTTCTTCCGAGTATGTTTGAATATAATAAGCATAGTATTTTTCATGGTAGGCGTATTTAGCCAAGGCACTGATTTTTAAACTCAAAAATTTGTATTTCAACAAACGGTAGTTTAAACCCAAGAAGTACCCAATTTCACCATAAGATGGTACAACCGATGATTTTGGGTTTACAGTTCGAAAAACAGATAGTAGCGTTGGGTCGCTGATGGTATTTTCGTTCCAATATGAATTTGAATGATGGAAAGTGTTTAATTCAAGCCCGTTTTCAATTTCAAATTTATCTAATTGATATCCATAAGTTACCCTTAAAGAGTTTCCTTTATCGAAATAGTATTTCAAATCGTCGTTTAATTTATTGATTGAGAAATTCGCTTTGATGTAACTTTGTGAGAATAAATTTGTTGATATTGTGGCAATGATGAGTATAGCAATAATTTTCTTCATAGTTTTATTTGGTTGATGTGTTTTTATATTCAATTTTTTGTTCAATAGCAGAATAAGCAGCAAATATGCCCAAGCCATTTGAAATATTGGAAAACATAGAAGTAGGTTCTCCCGATAACATGAATTGTATTAAATCTTCATCACTTTTTATTTCGTAAATATTCTGACTGTAAAGGTGTTTTGTCATATAATAAAGATAATCGTAATAGGCTTTACTAATTTTTTTTACGTAGGCAAAACATATAGTTTGATCGAAATAATAAACAATAGAGTCGTTGTATTGTATCGCTATAATGGGAAAATTTTCCACTTCAAGCTGAATTTCGTATTTCTGGCCGTTAAAACTCGAATCTGAGAAAAATACAGAACCCGGATTGTAACTAAATATATCGTTTGAGAGCGTCAAATCAGTGTTTATAAGTTCAAAATCCAGATCGTCTTTTGTTTCGGTTATTTGATACATAGAATCCGGGGGGTAATAATGAAAAAGCTTAATCTCATAATAATCTTTTGATAGTTTATCGTCTTGCAACGTTATAACTACTTTTGTGATTTCCTGATTTTCTTCATTTACTTTGTAAGGGTGGTTAAAATAGCATTCACTTAAAACAGGATGCGCAGGTATAGAGTCAAATGCTGCTGTTAAGGAATTATCCGGCAAGCTAATCTCTATGGAATATTTGTTTTCCGGAAAAACAGCTTCCTTGCTTGCGTAAAGTCCGTTTTCGAGATAATTCAAATCTGATTTGTAAAGATTATTTTCGAAAAGTTGAATGCTTGCTTCGGATTCAATTACAATTTCGTTTTGCCAAATATTTTGGCTGTACATTAATTGAATTTTTAAGGTACTATCGGGATTAAATAAAGAATTAACAACGAGAATGGGCTTCTCGTTGTTAATTCTAAGCGCTATCTCTTCTGTGCAAGCAGAAAATGAAAGTATTTGTAATAATAATATAAATTGTATAAAATAAATTTTCATTAAAACAGGGTTTTTCATTAATAAATACCAAAACCTAAGTATCTTCTATAGTCTAAATTGAAGGAAAGTCCAACTCCTTCGGCTTTTAAGTTCCAGATAGATTCTTTAACATCATAGGGCTTACCATAATAATCATTTCCATCATTGGGTAGAATGTAAGTATAGGACGTTGATTTAATATGACCGTAATATTTGTTGAAATATACTTTTTGAGAAAGAAGTCCATTATTTTCATTATGCAACCATGTATAATTCCCATCAACAGTACAATATAAATTATCGAGCCTCCACACCCAACCGTTTGATAAACTCCAATCATGTCTCCAACATGTAAATTCAATCCATCCAAATGTATGTGTCTGTAATCCGTTTATTACTCTTACATAAGTTTCTTGTATCTGAACTTTTCTATAATTTTTAGTGATGGAAACTGGTGTATTAGACAGACTTATGCTGATTGGAGTAGGATTCGGATCTGGGTCTGGTTCTGGATCTAACTCGTCAATTGGAACTGATTTTATCTTTATTACAGATCTGTTAGATGTATTAAGGTCAATTTTATTTTTTTTCAAATAGTTCCCATCTGTATACAATACTATTTGGTCGGGTTCAAATTGCCAAAGCGTATCATTTATTATGATTAATCCATTCTCATTAACAAGCGTGGTGAAAATTTTGTTTGTCAATGAAAGAACTGTTGAAGAATCATCTGTTTGGATTTCTTTTAGTATTCCTTTTTTTAAATACTTTTGAGTAAAAGGTGCATATTTATGGATGGTTCCGTTCTTTATTCCTTCTATTATTTCATCCTCCGAAAATTTGCTAGAAAGATTATTAGAATATTTACTGTTTTTCAACAAATGACTCTTTTAAAATTGTTTGTTGCGATGTAAACTGTAATTCTTTTTCCCAATTAGCAATTTGAATTTCTGTCAGATTGTTCTGCGAAAGTTGTAAATTTATTACATCTGCGAAAGAATTGAAAACAAGTATTCCATTCTTTTGCTTTACTGTAATACCATTTTCTTTCGTAAATTCTTTTTCAATTATCTCATTATTAAGACAAGACGAAAGTCATAATGTTGCTAATGCGAATAAATAAAAATGTTTCATGTTTGTTATTATTAGGTTATTTTTTACAAAAATAATATAATTTTATATTATGCAAAAAAAGATGATATTATTTGCATAGTTAAATACAAGGAATTTTATTTTTTGTTTAAAAAATTTTGAATTAATTCACCAAGCTATCCACAACTTGCACCATTGGCTCATTTTGTGTGTATACTGTATCAGGTTCAAAGTTTTCTTCGTTTTCAAAAACGGGCATATTGTATTGAAAACTACCGGGGAATAATTCGTTGATTAATTCCCGGTAACTGCTTAAAAATAAGCTTGTTCGCTTGTTTGAGATAATAAATAAGCTAAATTGTTCGTGTGGTAGTTTAACATACAAGGAGTTGTTGCCGTGCCACCATCCCGGGTGGTAAACCATGGTTTGGTTGTTGGGCATTTTTTGCAATCGCCAGCCATAGCCGTAATCTTTGAAAAATTCCTTTTTCGATGGTGGCGGCGTAAAAGCTTTTTCCAAGGTACTTTTTCGTACAATTCTTCCGCTGTTTAGCGCTTCGTCCCACAAAAATAAATCGTTCACGGTAGAATAAACACCTTTATCTCCAAAAACATCATCAAAAATGTTGTCTTCTGCAATTTGTTTTGGTGAGTTATGGCCAAGGGCCAGTTGCGCATATTCTTTTGCTCGTTTTGGTTCATAAATAAAAGTATGCTTTAAACTGGCAGCATCGAAAATGTATTTTTGCATAAACTCAGGAAAGCTCATGCCCGAAATTTTTTCTACAATGGCCGCCAATACTGCATAATTGGTGTTGGTGTAGTCGAACCTGGTATTGGGGTTTGCATATTTTGTCGGTTTGTATTTGCTTATAAATTGCATGAGCTTTTGATTATTGAGTGGCACATAAGATGCTATCAATGAATCGTTAAAGTAAAAGTATTCAGGTAAGCCCGAACGATGTTGCAGCAGCATTTCTATGGTAATTCCCAGGTACGGAAAATCAGGGAAATACAATTGTACGGTATCCTGAAAACTCAGTAAGCCTTTGTCGAAGAGCATCATAATGGCAGCCGATGTAAACTGTTTAGATACAGATGCCAACTGTGTGGCATGATTTGCTGTAAGTGGCTGACTGTTTGGGATATCTGCAAAGCCATTGCTCGCTCTAAAAATTACTTTCCCTTTATATGCAGCCAGAATACTGCCGTTAAAATCGTAAGAAACCAGATTTTTGTAGTATTTCTCGATAATTAAGCTTAATTCATTTTTTTCTATTTTAAGCGAAGGCTCTTCGTACAAAGGAGCAATTATACTTCCGTCGGAGGTATAATTATGCGGGTGTACGAGAATTAGTATAAAAGTTAGGAGCAGGTATTTCAGATTGCGTTTCATTTTGTCTTATCTATTTTAAAGCACCTCTTCATCTACTTTCAGGTTATCGATTATAAAGTCTTGCCTTGTGGGTGTATTTTTGCCCATGTAAAAATCAAGAAGTTGGTCGATATTATCTTCTTTTTTTAGACTAACGCTATCCAATCGAATGTCTTTTCCGATAAAATGTTTGAATTCGTCGGGCGAAATTTCTCCCAAACCTTTAAAACGGGTAATTTCAGGATTTGGTCCAAGCTCTTCTATGGCAGCGTTTTGCTCTTCGTCGCTGTAGCAGTATATAGTTTTCTTTTTGTTTCTTACCCTAAAAAGAGGGGTTTGCAAAATATATAAATGACCATATTTTACTAAATCTGGAAAAAACTTGAGAAAGAATGTGGTAAGCAATAACCTGATGTGCATTCCGTCAACATCGGCATCGGTGGCTACAATAACTTTGTTGTATCGTAGGTTCTCCATTCCTTCTTCAATATTTAATGCAGCCTGCAAGAGATTAAACTCCTCGTTTTCATAGACTATTTTTTTTGTTAAGCCATACGTATTAAGAGGTTTACCCCTAAGGCTGAAAACCGCTTGGGTATTTACATTTCTCGATTTGGTAATGCTACCGCTGGCAGAATCACCTTCTGTGATAAAAATCATGGTTCCGTCGGCTTCTTCGGCATCTGTGTTGTAGTGAAATCGGCAATCGCGTAGTTTTTTGTTGTGCAAACTAACTTTTTTGGCTCTTTCGCGGGCAATTTTCTGTATCCCGCTAATGGCTTTTCGCTCTTTTTCTGCATCCTGAATTTTTCGGAGTAAAATTTGAGCAGTTTCGGGGTTTTTGTGCAAATAATCGTTGAGGTGTTTCCCTAAAAAATCCACAATAAAGTTTCGAATGCTCACACCGTCGGGCGTCATGTTTTTTGAGCCTAATTTTGTTTTAGTTTGCGATTCGAAAACCGGTTCTTCTACCTTTATGCTAATGGCAGTCATGATAGAAGCTCTAATATCGGAAACATCAAGGTCTTTTTTGTAGAAATCGCGTATGGTTTTCACAACGGCTTCTTTAAAGGCAAGTAAATGGGTTCCACCTTGCGAAGTGTGCTGTCCGTTTACAAAGGTATAATACTCTTCACCGTAGTGACTGCTGTGAGTAATGGCTACTTCAATGTCAGTACCTTTGAGATGAATAATAGGGTAGAGGCCTTCGGAGCTCATGTTTTCGTTGAGCAAATCGAGCAAACCGTTGCGCGAGTAATATGCTTTATCGTTAAAGTTGATGGTAAGTCCCGAGTTTAGATACACATAATTGCGCAGCATGGTTTCGAGATATTCCATTTTGTAAATATATTCCTGAAAGAGTGTATTATCTGGTACAAAAACAATTTCTGTTCCGTTTGGCTTATTTGATTTGGTTTCGGGTAAATCGCGAACCAAATTGCCTTGCGAATATTCTATCTCTTTAACCATTCCTTCGCGATACGAACGAATAATAAAGCTCGACGAAAGGGCATTTACCGCTTTTATACCCACACCATTTAATCCAACCGATTTTTTAAAAACTTTTGAATCGTATTTGGCACCGGTATTCATTTTCGACGATACGTCCATAACTTTACCCAGTGGAATTCCACGCCCAAAATCTCTTATTCTAACCTGACCATCGGCAACGGAGACTTCTATTTTATTACCGTAGCCCATCATGTATTCGTCTATAGAGTTGTCGAAAACTTCTTTAAAAAGGATATATATTCCGTCGTCGGGCGAAGAGCCATCACCAAGTTTTCCGATATACATTCCCGGCCTGTGGCGGATATGTTCTTTCCAATCCAGTGTTTTTATGGTATCTTCCGAATATTTTGCTGTCATTTTAATTCAAAATTTGCGCAAATATAAAAAAAATGATATGTACAACATGGGGTATTTTAGAAAAGTTATAAACATTTGCTAATAAAATTATTAACAATCGAACAAAAGTGCCCTGTTCATTGAGCTTGTGCAATGGCTCAAAAAGGTGAAAAATCAAAAGGATAAAGTGAAAATAATCGGTGATTAGTTTGTTTAAAGTAATAATTTTTGATTTTGTATATTCACATGCTTTTTGCATGCAATAAAAAAAGACTGTGTTTATTATCGCACAGCCTATTTTTTGCACTTTGGAGTCAGAAATTAATTGTACTTATAGGTATTAAATTTATTTCTGATGGTTTCCATTAATTGTTCTTTTAATGCTTTTTCGTGGATTTCCTGAAATTTATCCGTAAGAATATTGATGAATTCAACTTTAGTGAATGGAATTTCTTCCGAATCCCAGTTAAGTTCAAAAACATCGTCCACAAATTGTTTTATTTCGTCTCTAAAATTAATCATATATGGTTAAAATAGTTCAACTTCAATTGTTTGAATAAATACCGTAAGGGTATATTTTCGTCTGTATTTTCCTTCGGAAAGCGTAATTAATACATTTATTTTTTTTCCGGCAGAATCGTAAATATTTACTTCTTGTCTTTTGCCCAAGAAATTAGTATCAGCATAAAAGAAATTTGAAATATGATTCTCGTCTGCCTTATTTTTTGGTATAATTGTAGTCATGGGTTTACCTACAACGTTGGCTGCATTGGCTTCGAATAATTTTTCGGCGGCTTTGTTAAAGAAGAGAATTGTCTCTTTCATATCGATGGTGATAATTGCATCGAGCATTCCGTCGAGCGCTCTTTCGTTGAGCACTTTTATATCTTCAATTTCTTCAAATTGATTTTTGATTTCCTGACGAGCCAAATCCAGTGCCGCAGATAATTTTTCTTGAGCAATGCGTAGTTCTGCTTCCTGTTCTTCTAATCTTGATGCGTTTTCCATGAGTTTGGCTTCGGCTTCAACTTGCTGCGACACGTCGTGGGCAATGAAAACGACTTCCGAAATTTCGTTATATAGATTAGTAACCGGCGACAATGTTGTGCGCATGTGCCTAATTTCGCCTGATAATGATTTCATTTTGAAACTGGCTTCGTGGCTTTTACCTTTAATTACGCTATCCCAAAGTTTTTTAAATTCGGCCACATCGTCTATCTCTATAATATCATAGATGGAATAGGAGACAATTTTATTTTTGGGAATGTCCATTGCGTGCAAAAATTTGTTATTGGCCAAAATAAAATTGCCAATTAAATCGAATTCGGCTTTAATGGCGCTATTGTCTATTGCAGTAGAAAGGCCTTGGTGGTAAAGCGATTCAGTTTTTTGTTGAGTAATGTCAATGGCAAGGAAAAGAATTCGCTCCACACTATCGTCGGATCGTCTAACACATGTATATGTTGCCATTGTCCAGAGGTCCTTGCCCGATTTTGTCATAAGCTTTATTTCGCCTTCTACGTGCATTCCTCCTTTGGCCAGTACTTCCCAAGTTTCGCTAAAAGATGCACGGTCTTTGGGGTTAATAAACTGGTATATTGGTTTTCCTTCTACTTCGGAATTACTAAAATATTCGAGTTTGAAAATGAAATTGGTATTTGCGTAGAGCAGATTTCCTTCCGGATTATACTCAGCTCTTATGAGTGTATGATTAACTGAATTTGTAAAACTGATAAATTCTTCGGCCTGGGCTGCTTTTTCTTTCTGAATTTGATTCAGTCTTTCCATGTTTTTTCGTAAAACATCTTCTTGTTTGGCCAGTACTTCGGCTTGTTGGCGCGATTCTTCGAGCAACTTAGCTTTAATGGCTTCTGTTTTGGTGTTTGCAAGGGTTATGGCAATACTTTCTCCGAGTTTAATTAAAAAGTCGCGTTTATATTCGGGAATATCGTTTAGCGAAGAAAACTCCATAATACCGTGAATTTCGTTGTCGCGCACCAGAGGCACAATAAACACAACTTTGGGATTTGTTTTGCCGAGTCCCGAAGTTATATTCATATATCCCTCTGTAACCTCTGGCAGGTATAGTGGCTTAAATTCTATAGCACATGCCCCAATTAAGCCTTCGCCCCATTCGATAATTTGGTCGCAGAATTTTTTTCTATCATAGGCATAAGAGCCTGTTTGTTCGAAATATTTTCGTTGATTTTCTATTCTTAGAACAAAAAATCCGCCTTGCTCCACACCTATATAGTTTACTAGTTCCGAGATAAGTAAATAGGATAATTTAGATAAATCGGTGGTAGAGCGCAGGTGTTCGCCAAATAAGGCCAAGCCTTCTGTTGTCCATCGTCTTTCTTCGTCTTCGATATTTCGTTTGGCTTCTTCTTCTTGTGAGCGTTTTATTTCGTCGCGCAGTTTAATTAGAGAATCGGAGATTTCTTTCTCAGCAATTTTTTTCGAAAATTTTGCTTCAACATTTCCTTTTCTCAGATTTTCTATAAAATTAAATATTTCGTTGCGGCTTTTTTTGGTATCAACAAGTAATTCTTGGTGCTCGGCAACGGTTTTGTTGAAGAATCTGTAAACAAAGAATGAGAGCAATGGAAAGATAATTATGAGTGAATCCGTAACCCATAAGAATGGGAAATAGGCATGCAAGTGTAATATGCCTATAAAATTTAGCGAAATATTTTCTATGGAAATGGCAGTCGTTAGTAAGCCTAAGATGCTTATTAACAAGCCTATTGCAAATCCAATTAGGATTATGGTATATTTATTTTGTCGTCTAAGGTTAATGAACATGAAAACAGCTTTTATTTCAGATTCTTCTCAACAAATATAAATAAAAATTAATAGAATATACTATATGCTCTATTTTTTTCGATTTATTTCTTGAGAGATTATACAAAACTCGAACCAAATAGCGTTCCAAATAAATAAAGGGTTAAAACTAGTTTATTATTAGTAAAATTAAGTTAAAATCTTTTTAATCACAGCAGATGTTACTATCTTGTTCTCTTAATTAGTGTAGATTTTATTGATTGTATGAATTATCTTGCTCACTTATATTTATCGGGTGCTTCTGAAGAACTCAGATTAGGAAATTTTTTGGGCGATTTTATCAAAGGCCGAAAATATTCCGAGTTTCCTGACGAAGTAAGAAAAGGAATTATGTTGCATCGTCAGATTGATTATTTTACAGATCATCATGATACCGTTCGCAAGAGTATGTCGCGTTTGAGAAAGAGGTACCACAAGTATTCGGGGGTGGTGGTTGATATTTTGTACGATCATTATCTTTCGGTTGAATGGAAGAAATACTCTAACGAGTCTTTGTCTTCTTTTATCAGATCAAATTATGCGATATTAATTCGCAATTACGATATTTTACCTGGGCATGTAAAATGGCAATTGCCCATTATTATTGGAAGAAACACATTGGGTACTTATGCTCAGCTTAAGGGAATTAAGGATACTTTGCGCATTGTTTCAAGGCATTCTAGTCTGCCCGAAGAATCAAGGTTTGCCATGCGGGTGATAAAAAATCATTATGAGGATTTTCGTAACGAGTTTAATTTTTTCTTCCCTGATATTATTGAATATGTAGCTGCTATTTTCGAAGTTGAATTAGATTATTATCGGTTGAGTAATCCTCTTGATAAAAATAATGGTACATTAATTTATTAAAACTCTGCTTTTAGATTATAATCGGCACTTTTTATTTGATGTGTGATGGCTCCAATACTTATATAGTCGACTCCGCATAAGGCGTAATCTCTTAGATTGCCAAGGGTAATTCCTCCGGATGATTCGGTTTTAAATTTTTTTCCTATCATTTCAACGGCCTTTTTGGTATTTTCTACCGAAAAGTTATCGAGCATAATACGGTTGATTTGTCCAATTTGCAGCACTTCTTCGAGTTCGGAGAAATTGCGTACTTCGATAACAATTTTTAAATCCGCTTTATTTGTTTTTAGGTATTCATTGGTCTTGATTATGGCATTTTTGATGCCGCCTGCAAAATCCACGTGATTGTCTTTGAGCATAATCATGTCGTAAAGTCCAAATCGGTGATTTTCGCCTCCACCAATTTTTACCGCCATTTTTTCGATTAATCTTAGGCCTGGTGTTGTTTTTCGGGTATCAAGCAATTTTGTATTCAAATCAGAAATTAATCTGCAATAGGTATCGGTTTGGGTGGCAATTCCACTCATACGTTGAATAAAATTGAGTACAATGCGCTCTGCCTGTAATATTTTGTGCACTTTTCCGTGTACTTCCAGAATAATGTCGCTTTTATCAACCCATTGACCGTCGGAAAAAAAACATGTAATTTTTAATTCCTGATCTATTTTGGCAAATACTTTTAAGGCAATTTCAAGCCCTGCTAAAATGGCTTTTTCTTTTGCCATAAGTTTAGCTTTTCCTTCGGCATTTTTCGGAATACATGCCATTGCGCTGTGGTCGCCGTTTCCGATATCTTCTTTAATTGCTAAATCGATTAATTCTTCGATTAATTTATCCCGGTTCATCCCTTAATTAATTGTTTTGTTCTATTCGAAGCTGATTAATTATTTCCTTCCCACTTTTCATTCTTAAGAGAAAAGTAACATTGAAGCTTCCCGAAAAAGTTGTGAGTTTGCCGGTTGCGTAGATAAGTTCGCCGCGACTTCCTTCGTGCAGTATTTCGAAACCCGTGGGTTTGTGCTTGGCAAAAAAATTATTTAATATCATTTCAGCTTGGGTTTTGCTGCAAATATCTTCGTATAAATTATTGTTTTCGCTTATAACCAATTCTAAACTTGAGCTAAAGAATGAAGCAAGAACGGTTCCGTTTCCGCTTTTGATGGCTTGCGACAAATCGTCGGGAACTCTTTGTGGTAAGGCAAATCCACTAAAAAGAAGCCAAAAAAATAGAAAAACTGATGTGGGGTATCTCAAAAATTGTTTCATTCGACTAAAAATTTTGTTTTGTCAACATATTAAGCTTCATAAAAGCTCTCTTATTAAACTTATAATTAAAAAAGTTATGCATTATTTAAGTGCAATAATTGTTTATTTTTTACTTAATCATGGTAACAAAAATCAAACCATTATCATAAAAATAAATTCTTAGTTATAAACGTATCAATGGTTTTGTTTGGATTAATTGCCGTAAAATATATGTAAAGCTCCTGATATTCTGTGCTTTTTATCGTCTTTTCCTTCGGCAATTACAGTATAATAATATAATCCTGGTTTTACAATTTTGTTACCCCGGTTTCCTATGGAGCCGTCCCAGCCTTGGTCTATCTCGGAGAGGTTTGATAATTCTGCTACTTTTTCGCCCCAACGGCTATAGATAAAAACTTTTGCTTCTCTGAGACCTTCGTGTGTGATTAAAAAGCGGTCGTTGTTTCCATCGTTATTGGGGGTAAATACGTTTGGTGCTTCTACTTTTGAAATTGGGGCAGTAACAATAATTACGAGTGTGTCGTAATTTACGCAAGCTTGTGTCGAAGTGGCTTTTAGTATAACTTCGAATTCTCCTTTATCTATATACGTATGCGATGGGGCGGCTTGATTGATGGCCGATTCTCCATCGCCAAAATCCCAGTCGTAGGTGGCATTCTCCCAATTGGTATTGTTGGAAAAACTTACATCCAGTTCTGCATCTCCGGTTTCCGGATTGGCAGAAAAATCTGCTTTTTGCACTTCCACGTATACTGTGGTATCTGCTATACATCCGTAATCGTCGGTAGTTATAAATTTAAAGTTTAGAAAAGTGTTGGTTTTTAGCGCTTCGGCTGTTACTGATGCCATTAAAGAATCGCCAAGGAAGTGCCCAAAGGCAGATGATTGCCATTGAATTTTACTATTTGAGTTTTTGAATTGTTTTATTGGTGGGATGGTATCAAAAATAAGTTTCCAGGATTTTATGTATCCGTTGTTTTCTAAATTATTATCTATTACGGCTAGTTGCCAGATACCATTTAAATTGCATCCAATTAGCTGTTTAAAACTTGTTTCCGGCAAATAACTGCCCGATGGGTAGTAAGGCTCGTTGATGTATGAAGAATCGGCATTGTCTGTATAGGAATAAAAATATTGCTGTTCTTCTTGGCTCATGGTGCCAAAGTTTGGTATTTTTTCGGTAAAATAATACCAGTAGGTTTCTCCTTTTTTTGTAGTTAAATCTTCATTATCAACTGGTTCTCCCATGAAAACCTTTTTTGTGCCGGTTTTTTTCAAGCTAATGGAGTTTCCATCCGGGCACATGATTTGAATTTCAATATCCTGAGCATTAGAATGTTCCATTAGTATTGCAATAGTATCTATAGTTTGCGCCGAAATTATTTTGTGGTTAATTTCAAAGGCATCAAAGTATATAGATGAAGTATAGGCTTTGCCAAGGTTGATTTCTTTTTCCACAGATTCTGTTCTTTCTGAAACAAGAGCTTGCTTCCAAAGCGGATATTCGTATTGGGCATCAAGTTGAATAATATCATTGTTTTGGCCATCGAAGCAAATACTGTATGAATCTGTAATGGAACTAGTTCCTGAAAAATTTGGCCGGAAAGCTATTCTGATAAATTTTTTTGCATATAATGTGTCGTTTTGAGGGCTGATGGCTTTTAGATACACAAAATAGCCGCCGCTAACTGCATATTGGTTTGAAACCGAATCGAGGTTTAAGCCCGATTCTTTTATCCCATTTCCGTAATTCCATTCGAAAAACGTATTTTCGTCGAGTTCTGTTGAGTCGGAATTTCTGGCTAAGAAAATGATACTGGAATCTATGCAAAAATTAAGTGTATCGGCATCATTGGCCTTGGGAACAGATAATATTTTCAGGGATTGACTAAGCAAAGTGATTGGAGAAATCAGAAATAGTATAAATAAGATTTTTTTTATCGTCATATTCACCAGTCTTTTGTTATTATTTCAGTATGATATGCCGGCCAAAAATACAATTTTTTTTATCTGTGAGTGATGATTGTACTTAATTAATTTTGTTTTGAACTAAAGTTTTTGAAAGATTTTTGATTAATATGGTGGAACTAAGCCATGAAAAAAATATTCCTATCATACTTACAGAAAGAAAAATATTGATTATATCTTCGGTAAGAATTTTTACCGGATATGAGTCAATTATAAAAGTTCCGGTTTCAGGCAGCCCAATTATTCCAAATTTTTGCTGAATATAAGAAATTAGAGCGCCAAAGCTTACGCCAAAAAATGCGCCGGCAAAAAATATTAAGCTGCTGTTGAGTGCAAAAATATTCCGAATATTTTTTTCGGTAACACCCAGGGCAGAGAGAATAAAAATATCGTGTTTTTTGTCGAGAATTAACATGGTAATTGAGCCAATGCCATTAAAAGAAGCAATAAGCAATACAAAAATAAAAATAATGAATATCATTTTTTTCTCAGATTTCATCATTTTGTAAAGGGTGGAATGTTGCTGATATCTATCGAGAACTTTATACTCAGGGCCAACAAACAATGCAATTTTTTTTGCAGCGTATTTAGCATCTGTATTATTTTTTAGTTTGATAATTACTGCCGATGCTTTGTTTGGTTTTTTTAGCAATTCGTGGGCATAATCGAGCGAGACAATAACATATTTGATATCGTACTCCTGCTGAATTGAAAAAACACCTACCGGATAAACGGGTGCTTTACTAAATAATCCGCTTGGGTCGAGCGAAAATTTCTGATTGGCCAATGGTACCCAAATGTTTAATAGTTTGAGCGAACTTAGCGAAACGGATAATTTATTAGCGATACCGCTACCGAGAACGGCTCCGTTTTCAACAATATGGTCTTCGAAAGGGTTTTTTAGTTTGAAAACTCCACTTACCATCATGGAGTCTATGCCCGTAATTTGCGTAAAATTATCTTGTACGCCCAAAATGGTTCCCACAAATTTTCTACTGCTGTATTGGAGAAGTGCATTTTCTTCGATAATATAGGAGAAATGTGCTATCTCTTCAATGTTGGTGAGCTTTTGGCTAAAATTTTCCGACATTTCAAAATTTTTCCCTACAGCCAGTTCAATTTTTAAATCTGGATCGAAAGTATTGAGCAAGCTTTTTACCAACTCATCTATACCGTTAAATACAGATAAAATAATAATAAGTGCGGCAGAGCCAATTGTAACAGCCAAAACAGAAATACCAGAAATAAGGTTGATAATATTCCTAATTTTTTTGGAGAAAAAGTATCTCTTGGCAAAGAAAAATGCAAACATTTAAGGTTCAATTACATTAATTGCGGCTTTTTGCAATTGATAGCTAATTTGTAATTGCCTCTTTAATGCCGTGGTGTTGTTTATTTCTACTTTCATTAGCTCATTGTCTATTACAAAATTGACTATAGAACCGTATTTAAGCGCTCCCGGACGTGATGTGGCAATTAGGGTAGGGCTTGATTCGCCAACCCGCTGAATAATAACTGGCAGATACTGCGTTTTGGAATAAGCCACAAATAAAATTTGGCATTTATTTATTTCTTTTACAGTATTATAGTACTCAACTTTGATGGTATTTGCACCTACTTTTTTGCCTTTGGTATAGTATTCGGTGAGTTCAAATACTTTTGGGTCGCCATAAATTCCGATAACAAACTCCTGATTCGGATTTTGCGCTTCGAGTTGAGGCCAGCCAACTAATTTGGTAAACTGATAAAGCATTATAGCTTTAAATCGGGTTTCTTGAGCATTTAAAACTAAAATACTGCTTGCAAATATGAAAGAAACGAGTAAAATAAATCTTTTCATCTTTCTTTATTAAATAGTAAATTACAATTACTTTTTAAGTAATTGATCAATTTTTTCTGCATAATCGAGCGAATCATCAATATAAAATTCTAAATCGGGAACCTTTCTTAATTGCATACCAATTTTCTGGCCAATCTCATATTTTATTTTAGATTTATGCTCTTTTATTAAACTAAAAACACTTTCTTTCTTTTGATGCGGGAAAATGCTTACATAAATTTTGGCAACCGACAGATCGGCAGATACCCGCACTGAGGTTACCGAAATAAGTGATTGTTCGTAGGTTTGAGCACCATTTTGCTGAAAATACACTCCAAACTCTTTTTGAAGTAATCTCGATACTTTATTTAATCTTGTATTATCCATGCTGCAAAATTAAAATTAAATCGATTGCGTAAAAAATATTTTAAAAGAATATTAAATCTTTGGATATTATTAACTTTTTAACTACAAAAATTGCTTGTCAGTTTTAATTAAATCAGTAAATTTGTTGTCGAAATAATCAATTTTTAAAACTTATACGTTATGTCAAAAGTTAAGGTTGCAATTAATGGTTTTGGTCGAATTGGCCGAAACGTTTTCAAAATCATTCAAGAAAGAGAAAACATTGAAATTGTAGGAATTAATGATCTTACCAGCAATAAAGTTCTAGCCAATTTATTAAAATACGACTCTACTCAGGGTAAGTATCCTGGTACAGTTGAATTTGATGATGAAAACATTATTGTTGACGGAAAGAAAATAAGAGTTACCGAAGAAAGAAACCCTGCCCTTATTCCATGGGCTGAAACTCCTGATATTGTTATTGAATCTACTGGTGTATTTACAAAGCGCGAAAGCTCAAAAGGAGGATACGGCGATCACCTAAAAAACGGTGCTAAAAAAGTACTTCTTACTGTACCTGCTAAAGATCAGATAGATAGAATGATTGTTTTGGGTGTGAACGATAATGATTTAAAACCCGAAGACCAATGCGTTTCTAATGCTTCTTGTACTACCAATTGTCTTGCGCCGGTTGTAAAAGTGCTTCACGATACCTTTGGTGTTGAAAAAGGTTTAATGACTACAATTCACTCTTACACCAACGATCAGGTAATTTTAGACGGCCCTCACAATGATTTACGTCGTGGACGTTCTGCTGCGGTTTCTCAAATTCCTACCACTACTGGTGCTGCTGCTGCTGTTGGAAAAATTATTCCTGCACTTAGCGGTAAATTAAATGGTATGGCCGTGCGCGTTCCCACACCTACTGGATCTATGGTTGATTTTGTGGCCACTTTAAGTCGCGAAGTTACCAAAGAAGAAATTAATGCTGCCATGAAAAAAGCTGCCGAAACTTATATGAAAGGTATTTTAGAATATACAGAAGATCCTATTGTTTCTGTAGATATTATTCATAATGCTCACTCATCTATTTTCGATGGTCTTAGCACTATGGTACTTGGAAATATGGTTAAAGTAATTTCCTGGTACGACAACGAGTGGGGATACTCCGCACGCGTGGTGGACTTAATTGAAAAATTAGCAAAGTAATTTGATATATTGGAGAGAGTCGTAAATTTCGGCTCTCTCTCACTCTTATCTCTTGCAAATTTGTTTAAAATCGCAGTATTCGCAGTTTTTTATTTCATCGGTTTGCGAAAAAGCCGTAGCAGGATGAAATATTCGGGATAATAATTCTTTTAACTCATATTCTATAGTTTCTAAATCTTCCAGTATTGATTTAGCATCGTATTGAATCCCCGATTTATAAATATGAGGATCAAAATTTTTACCCATTTTTCGTACATCGTATATTAGCGGAACCGGCATTACACCTGTGCTTTTGTAATAAATCACCGAATATAGTACGATTTGGAAAATTTCTTTATATTTTGATAAATTCTTTTCTTCTGCTGAAAATAATTGATTTATAGCGATAAAGCTTTTTTCTGTATTTCCTGTTTTGTAGTCGATTATTCTTGTATACTCCGCTTTATCTACCCTATCGAAAATGCCCGAAAAATTCACAAAATATGCTTCTTCTTCTATGTTAATTTCAACAGGCCAAGAGTATTTATAGCTAGCTTCCATATCTATTATCTCTATAGGATTAGCGTTTTGTGTGTCGAATTTAAAAACAATCTCAGCATATTTTTTTACTATATCAGCGCTTAATTTCTGATCGCCGGAGATCTGGTCTATTGTATCTAGTTGGTATTGAGATAAAAGCTCATTATCTACAATGGAATCTATATGAGAGCGCAATATATTTAGTGAATCGGGCTTTAGTATAATGTGGCTGTTTCCTTTTAATTGCAAATAGCTTTTGTGTAGCGAGTTATGCAGCATTTGGCCAATATCTTTGCCCGAAAGTGCATCAAACTCTTCGTCTTCTTCGGCTTTTAAACCTGCCACATACTTGAAAAAGAAGGCTAGTTTGCATTTCAGAAACTGATGTATAAAGGTTGTTGATATTTTTTTTGAACTATTTTGTGGGCTTCTTGATAAATAGGAAGCCAGCTTTTGTCTAATTTCGGGGTTATTCTCAATAATGATGTTACTCTCCGGAAAACTTTGAATTTTAAAAAGGGTCTGTTGCGGGGAATTTACCCCTAGCTCAAATTCTATTTGGTTGAGATATCTGCTTTTTTCTGCTTTTCCATTGCTAATTTCCAGGCTATTATAAAGAATGTAGGTTTTTTTTGATTTTTGTAATAATCGATAGAATAAGTATGCAAAAATAGCATCCTGGTAGGCTGTAACCGGCATTCCGAAAGCTTTTCGAATCATTTGCGGTATAAAAGAATTGGGATTTGATACGTTAGGTAAAATTCCCTCGTTGGCATCTATCAAAACCACATAGTCAAAATCGATACTTCTGCTTTCCATTAATCCCATAATCTGCACTTGGTCTAGTTTTTCTCCATCAAAAGGTATACTAAGCGAATTGATTTCCTGAAAACAGATTTTAATGGCCATTAGCAGTGTTATATCGGGTCTTTGCAGTTGTTCTCCAAGACGGTTTACGGTATTGTAAGATTGAATAATAAATTCTGATTCAATATTTTGGCTATTTAATTCGTTGGTCTTTTGTTCCGAAAAAAGCGTGTATAATATTTCTCTCAGGCTATTAATAAAATTTTCGGTGCTGGTGTGCGTGTTAAACAAATGGCTAAGAAATGATTGATTTTTTGTGTTTAAGGTTGCCGGATTTATTCGTTTGGTATTGGTTTTTACTCTATTGTAAAATTCATTATCTACCTTATTGATAATTTTTTTAATTTCCGGATTATCAATTATCTGTTTTAGGTAGTAGCTCTGAAAAGGAAATTCTTTTTGCGATATTAGTTCAATGCGATACTGATGAAGTTTAAAAAATGAAGTTAAAAACTGAAAAATCTGTGTATTCTTAAACGGATAGCCCATTGTGATGTTATAACGCCTTGTTTTTGATGGCATATTATGTAAAATAGGAAAAAGCATTTTTTCGTCGGGCAATATTATACCTATATTATTTTCGTCTGGAATTTTGTTTAATAAACCTGCCATAAATTGGGCCTGTGCCACCCTTCCCGGAATGCTGTAAGTTTCTATATGCTTAATTTTATGCCTGATGTTATCAGTTTCGGGCAGCTGAATACTATAGGCCATTAATCGTTTAATGTTTTTCCGGAGGAATAATCCGGCTTCCTGAATTTGATTATTGACATAGTAATCGTCTGTATCCCAGTATATTTGAAGATTACCATTCTTTCCCATAATTTCAAAAATGCGCAAATGAGCTTCGTTTAGCGCATTAAATCCAACCAGATAGTATTTTTTTTGAATGAAATACTCCGTCATTAATTTTTCATAAAAAAGCCTTAATTGCATTCCAGAATAGGCAATGTTCTTAATAAGGAGTTGTTTTTTAAATTGTTGGTATATTTTTGGAATTGCATCCCAAATTTGCAAATATTTTTCTTTATCGTTGCTTAATTTATTTTGATTAAAATAGGCCCAAAATTGTTGCAAAATTTCGATTTGCTCATCACTCAAAAAATCATAAGAATTACTAAGTTCTGTAATATTTTTGATATTGGTGAAAATCATGTCTACAGAAATCAGATAATTATCTAGTTCGTTAAAGTCGCCCAATAAGGTATCGGCATAATTGTAAAACTGGTCTAAACTCTGGTTAAACTGCGGAACAGCAGTTTTATAGGCATCAAATAATTCAAAAATGAGCGTAAGTTTATCGGCAACAACGGTTTTTATGTGTTCCCGAATAAATGTATCTATTGTATAAATGATTGGCGAAATTTCTGATTTCCCGATGGTTTCTGCTAAATATTTTCGAAAATAGGCAATCATCCTTTTGTTTGGGAAAATTAATATGGCATTTTTTTGCTTCAAAAGTTGTTCATGATAGAAATTTTGGGCAACTAGCTTTAAAAAGGGTGTTGATGTACTATCTGACATAGATGTTTTCAATTATTTTAAATTCTAATTTATTGTTTTCGTTAAGCACAATCATCGAAATATTGTAATTGGTAATTACATCTCCGCGAAAGTCTATATCGCAATTTCCGCTGGCTCCGAGGTAATCAATATCGCCGGCTATTGCTTTTTTTCTTATAAAATCCCAACCTTCTTGTGGCTCTATAATAGTACCTTCCGGATTACTAACCTGTCTGATTTGTTCATTCAGTTTTATTCGGAAATCGGCCATATTTTCGGGCGAAGCGCCGAGTGCAAAAGCTTTTTCTGCAGCAAGTGCAATAATATAAACTGCATCGTAAAAATTGGCCATAAAGGTTGTAAATTCGCCATCAAATCTATGTTCGTATGCCGATGCAAAATGCCTGTAAGATTCTGTTGTTTTGTCGGGCGAAGATTCTGCTGCAAATACTTTTGGAAAACCTTGATTGGTGTATCCGGACAGAAACGTAAAAGGTGTCTTTTGAATAATATTTTCGCTATTAACAGCAAGAATAAATTTTAAATTATTTTTATCCAGCAAAAAGTTCTGGGCGTTAATATCTATTTGATTAAAAAAAACTTCGTAATTAACCAGAAAATCAGCGAAAACTGCATCAGGTTTTTTAGCATATATTTGCTGAAGTTTTTCTGTGTATAGGGCATCATTGGATTCAAAATACACTGTATCGCTAATGATACCTCCCAGAATTTCAAACTCTTCGACAAATGATTGTGCTAATTCGCGAGTAAAAATATCATTGCTTTCTATAGCAATGGCTATCTTATCAAGTTGATAATCTATTGATTTTTGAGCAAGCAATTTAGCCGTATACCTGTCGGGCGGTGCTGTTCTGTGAAAAAATGTACTTATTCCTGAATTTGAGTTTGCAGTAGACCCCCCCGATATTACAGGAACCTTGTTAATTTCGCCCAAATCTAAAGCAATAGCCTTACTTGCGGTGCTCGATGCAGTAATTACTGCCAGAAGAGCATTTTCTCTCATTTCCATAATATTTCTGGCTGCATACAAGGCCATCTCACCCCTATCTCTATTTCCTATAGGCTCTGTGCTTCGTAAATCGGCTTTAAGCATATATCCATTTAATATTCCGCCTGCTTGGTTAATTTCATCAATGGCCGTTTGTACCGAATTGGCATGTACAGTGCCATTATAAAAATCAAGTAACATTACCGAGCCTAAATAGAACACTTTTTCCTTCGATTCTGTTTCGGGCTTGCAACCAATAAAGCTATTGATTATAAGTAACAAACACAGTAATGAGTATAGTGAAACTTTCAACATTGCTTTTTTTAGAATTGTTTGTTCTTTATTATCAAAGAAAATATTAAAGTTACTCATCTTTATACTTTTTAGTATTTAAAAATTACTTTAAACCAAATTTGTCTGCCAGGTGCTTGAATGTCGTAGTAATAATAGCCCGGCCATAAATAGCTTGTATTTAATATGTTTTTTATTTTTATTTGAAAATTCAAATTAGGTTTGTTTCGAATTAAACTCTTCTTTTTAGCAATATATATATTTCTGGTATTAATACCTGTATCAAAAATAAAGTAATCGCCAAGGTAGTAATCCTTAGGAAGTCCATATACCAAATTTCCCTGAATATTGTTTTCCGAAGCTAAATACTTGCCAGTATATTTGCCTCCTAAATATATGCTTAAGTACTTATTTAATATGTAATTTATACTGAAATTTGCCATGTGCATCGGGAAAATATAACTGTTTTTGAAGTTTAGTTCTTCATGGTTAAACCATGTATTCTGAAAACTATAGTTTAAATTGGCATCAAATCTTTTTTTGGAATATTTTATAGTATATTCTATTCCATATCCTCTCATCTCGTGCTCGTTTACCGGAGAAGGAAGGCTTGCCAGCATTTTTTCCACAACAATATTCTGGGCAATATTATAAAACATGGTTAGCTCAGAAATGATTCCAACTGATGAAAACAGAAAAAAGGCCAATTCTGATGTTTTTAAAAATTCTGGAGCCAAATCCGGATTTCCAATGCTTCCACTAATTGGGTTATAGGGGATGCTTGGAGTAAATAGTTGAACAGGAGTAGGGGCTTTAAAAGATGTTCCATAAGATAATTTTATAGAGTATTTTTTTTGTGGATTAAATACCAGGGCAGCCCTATAGTTTATGTTTTTTCCATAAATGTTGTGAAAATCGTATCTTGCCGAAATTGTGGCTTTTAACGAAGAAATTATTATATTTTGGTACTGACTGTATATGCCTGTATTATTCCACTTTTTAATTCCTTCTGCTTTATATGAGGCTAAAGTTTCGCCGCTCCTGCTATCCTTTATCTCATAATTCAATAAATCGTAATAATCTCTCTGATGATCTATTCCAAATAAAAGATTGCTATTGTCGTTGATTTCTTTTATCAGCACACCGCTAAGCTCAAGGGCGTTGTATGCTAATTTGGGCATCACCATCGAATAATCTTCCGGGTTTGGCGAATAATCGAAAACAGTAGAGTCTGAGTAGGCGCCTTTAGAAAATGAGAGAGAGTATTCGGTTTGGATTTTTTTTGCAGCATAATACTTTTTTAGGCCAAATTTTGAAAATCCATTATAAATTCCTAATTCCGATGTGTTTAAAATCGGGTTGTCTTCGTAAAATCTGGCAGAATAATGCATTATCTGTGCAAAAGTTTGATTGTAAAATTCTATTCTTTCATTAGAAAAGTTTGTCGATATAAAGAAAGAAATTGGTAGGGCCTTGTCATCTATTGTTTGGCGTTCAAATGGATTTATATCCGGAAATTGGTAGCTCATTCGGTCTCTTAGTACATCGGTAGAGTAGGGTAGTGTCAAACCACTTTTGTTCTCATTTAGTAATGTAAAGCCTCCGCTTACGGAAAAATGGTTTTTTTTGAACCGAACATCAGCTTGAATACCATTGCTTTTAGTGTTTTTATTCAATATTTGCAATGTATTTTGTTTTATTTCTGATGCGTTTTTTGTTATGATGTTTATGATACCCAAAAAGGCATTGGCTCCATAAAGTGTTGATGCAGGTCCTCGTAATACTTCAATTCTTTTTATCATATTCATCGGTACGATAGAGAAATCTATAAAATTCTCTGATGTAGGTCTAAAGGCAATGCTTTGACCATTAATCATTATTTTAATCGTTCTGGAACTGGCTTTTTTGCCGCTATTAATACCTCTCATGCTAATGTTATGCGAAACATAATCGTAAGTTATAAATAAACCAGTTACACGCTCTAGTGCTTCCTGAAGTGTTGTAAAACCATACTTTTCAATATCTTTATCGGTAATAATTTCCAAAACAGCCGGCACATTTTCAATAGTTTCTTGAGTTTTGGTAGGCGATATTACTTTTATACTCATCAAATCTTCAATACTTAAATTAAAAATATCAATTGTATCTTTTTGCGGAAAAACTTGAAAAGACCAAAAAAAGATTGATAAAATGATTAGTATAAATTTTTGTTTCATATCAAGGTTTAAATAAGCCTAAAAATAAGCAATGAAAAGGACAAAACAAACAAAAAAGCTGTTTTCTTTTGTGAAAACAGCTTTTCATATATGAGTTCAGTCTAAAAAGATTGAAAAAATGATTATACCCCTGCC
>DYOH01000027.1 GCA_020720625.1 Acetofilamentum sp.
CCCTGTTTTCCATCTTTAAGCCTTTTACGCAAAGGTATGAAAAAAAATGAATCTGTAATGCGATTAATGCAAAGATGTGTTTTTGGCACAAAATCTCCACTGCTCATTCGTATTTTCCCTAAAATAATTACTTTTGTGCGTTTTTAAAATCGGATAGTATCGTATGCTTTTTAATTCCATAGATTTTGCCCTTTTTTTGCCCATTGTTTTTTTGCTTTATTGGTTTGTATTCAATAAATTAAAAATACAAAATCTGTTCATCACTTTTGTGAGCTATCTTTTTTACGGTTGGTGGGATTGGCGCTTTTTGGGTTTGATTTTCTTTAGCTCTTTGGTTGATTATGCAATCGGAATTTTATTAAAAAATCAGCAGAAAATTCTTCTAAGAAAGGTGCTTCTAGTTCTGAGCTTGTCTATAAACTTAGGATTTCTTGGTTTCTTTAAGTATTACAATTTTTTTGTAGATAATTTTGTACAAGCCTTTACTTTGCTCGGGCATTCGTTTCAGCATCAAACCCTGCAAATTATTTTGCCAGTGGGAATTAGTTTTTATACTTTTCAAACACTCAGTTATTCCATTGATGTGTACAGGCGAAATCTGGAGCCAACTACAGACTTTTGGTCGTTTTTTGCTTATGTAAGCTTTTTTCCCCAATTGGTTGCAGGACCTATTGAAAGAGCCAGCAATTTATTGCCGCAATTTTATGTAGCCAGAAAATTTGATTATGCTAAAGTAGTATGTGGATTACGTCAGATTTTATGGGGGCTTTTCAAAAAAATGGTGATTGCCGATAATGCGGCAGAACTTGCTAATCAGATATTTAATAATTCTTCGGATTATTCCGGAAGTACTTTATTTTTAGGTGCCTTGTTTTTTGCTTTTCAAATTTATGGCGATTTTTCCGGGTATTCGGATATTGCCATTGGCACCGCCCGATTGTTTGGGTTTAGTTTGATGCAAAACTTCGCTTTTCCTTATTTTTCCCGCGATATTGCCGAATTTTGGCGCAGATGGCATATTTCACTTTCCACATGGTTTCGTGATTATGTCTACATTCCCTTAGGCGGCAGCAAAGGAAGCAATTGGCTTAAGCTAAGAAATACATTTATCATTTTTTTGCTTAGTGGTTTTTGGCATGGCGCTAATTGGACTTTTGTGGCTTGGGGCGCTTTAAATGCCATCTATTTTTTGCATCTTTTGCTTTTTAAGCGAAACCGTAAAAACATGAGTCATATCAGCATTGAAAAAAATATAAGCTCAATCAAAACCATTGCCTCTATTGTATTTACTTTTGTACTTACAATTTTTGCGTGGATTTTTTTCAGGGCAGAGAATTTGCAACAAGCATTTGAAATTTTGAGCGCTATTTTTTCTGCTTCGCTTTTTAAGATACCCGATGTGTGGTCGCAAAAAATGCTGCTATTACTCGTTTTCTTTGTTGCGGTGGAATGGAAAGGCCGACATGGAAAATTCGCATTAGAAAAATTCGGATTAAATAGTGCTCGTGCCACCAGGTGGATTTTTTACGGTTTTTTGGTTTTCCTTATCCTTGTGCTGAAGCCAACAGAGGAAATTCCCTTTATCTATTTTCAATTTTAAGGCAAAAAAGATGAATTTGTTTTTAAGAAAAATTCTTGCATTTACGCTAATTTCGGTATTATTATATTTGATTTTTCTGTTTTTTTGGGGACAATTTGCGCCGGGATATCTTCGCCAAAATGTTCGCCACCATATTGGTAGTCCGGGGCATAGCTTTTCCCGAATGAAAGAACTTAAAAGTCAGTCGGAGGTGGATATTCTTTTTCTGGGCTCTTCTCATACTTACCGAAGTTTCGACACCAGAATATTTGCCGCTGCGGGATACAAAACCTTTAATGCCGGCAGCAGCGCACAAACACCGGTGCAAACCTTGAGTTTGGTGAAGCGATATGTGGATAAATTGAATCCAAAGTTTGTTATTATCGATGTTTACCCAATGGTATTTGAAATTACAGGAGAAGAGTCGGCGCTCGATTTAATGGCCAACGATCAAGTTGATTTTAATACACTTCGAGAGGCGTTGGGGATAAACAAATCAAGAATTTATCATTCTATGATTTACAGTTTTCTGAGGCAATTGTTTAAACTCGACGAAAATTTTGATGAGTCTTCTGTAATTAAATCAGATACTTACGTATCTGGCGGCTATGTGGAGCATGCTAGGCAATTTTTTACCTATACTGTTGACTTTGAAAATATGAAATGGACCTTTCGCCAAAATCAATTGGATGCTTTTAAGGAAATTGTATCACTTTTAACATCTAAAGGAATACAAGTAATCATTGTACAGGTTCCTTATACGCAGAAACTGTATCGGTCGTATACAAATCAGGCCGAAGTAGATAGTATTTTTTTGCAAATCGGGAAGTATTACAATTTCAACAAAAATTCATTACTAATTGATTCTGCTGATTTTGTTGATAAAGACCATTTGAATGCCAGTGGCGTGCAAAAGTTTAACCGAATTATTTTAGATTCATTAAAATCAAATACTTTTTACATGCAGTAATTTTTTATTTCGCTTAGGCTTTGAAATAAAAATAAAAAAAATAATTTTGTAGTGGAATTTTTAAAGCCTCTTTAGCTCAGCTGGTAGAGCAGCTCATTCGTAATGAGCAGGTCGTGGGTTCGAATCCCATGAGAGGCTCTCTAATCTGATTAGCGCATCATTATTTTACTTTCTTTTAAGCTTTTAAAAAAAAATATTTAAAACTATGCTTGTAAAAAAGATAAAATAGCTATCTTTGCCGCCTATAATTTGAGAATAAATATTTTATGGTAAAAATTACATTCCCGGATGGTAATATCCGTGAATATGAGAGCAGTATAAGTGGCTTGGATATTGCCAAAAGCTTAAGTCAGAAACTGGCTAAAGAAGCTCTTTCTATCACCGTAAATGGCGAAATATGGGACTTGTCCCGCAATATTACTACTGATTCCACTATCAGTATTAACACATTTGATGAAAAAGATGGTAAGTATGCCTATTGGCATTCTTCTGCTCATCTCATGGCCGAAGCCATAGAGAGTTTATATCCCGGAACAAAATTCGGTATTGGACCTTCTATCGAAAACGGCTTCTACTACGATGTTGATTTTGGTGATACCAAAGTTACTGATGCCGATTTGCCCAAAATTGAGCAAAAAATGCTCGAATTAGCAAGGAAAAACCAAGAATATAAGCGCAGGGAAGTTTCAAAGGATGAAGCTATGGCTTATTTTACTCAAAAAGGCGACGAATATAAACTTGAGCTTATTAGCGAGCTACAAGACGGAACAATTACATTTTACGAACAAGGCGAATTTACCGACCTTTGCCGCGGACCTCACTTGCACGATACCAGCCAAATAAAAGCAGTAAAGCTCACAAGCCTTGCCGGTGCTTATTGGCGTGGCGACGAAAAACGTAAACAGCTTACCCGTATTTACGGTATTACTTTCCCAAAGCAAAAGCTGCTCGATGAGTATATTACATTTCTCGAAGAAGCTAAAAAGCGCGACCATAGAAAAGTGGGTAAAGAACTCGAACTTTTTACTTTCTCCGAAAAGGTGGGCATGGGTTTACCTTTGTGGTTGCCCAAAGGTACTCAATTGAGAGAGCGCCTACAGGCTTTTTTGCAAAAAGTACAAAAGGAATACGGATACGAACCTGTGATGACGCCTCATATTGGTGGAAAAGAACTTTATGTTACTTCCGGGCATTACGCCAAATATGGAAAAGATTCTTTTCAACCCATTACAACGCCTAATCCCAACGAAGAATTTTTGTTGAAACCTATGAATTGTCCGCATCATTGCGAAATTTATAAGTTTAAACCTCGTTCTTACAAAGATTTACCCATACGCTTTGCCGAATTTGGTACCGTTTATCGGTACGAACAGAGTGGCGAGTTGCATGGATTAACCCGTGTGCGTGGATTTACTCAAGACGATGCGCATATTTTCTGTAGACCGGATCAATTGCTCGATGAGTTTAAGAAGGTAATAGATATTGTGTTGTATATTTTCAAAACACTTAGTTTCGATAATTTTATTACGCAAATATCTTTGCGCGACAAAGAGGATAGAAGCAAATATATAGGCTCCGACGAAAACTGGGAAAAGGCTGAAAATGCCATTATTCAGGCCGCTGCCGAAAAAGGTCTCGAAACTGTTATCGAATATGGAGAAGCAGCTTTTTATGGTCCCAAACTCGATTTTATGGTTCGCGATGCCATCGGACGAAAATGGCAATTAGGAACCATACAGGTGGATTATAATTTGCCCGAGCGTTTTGAGTTAGAATATACCGGCGAAGATGGAAAAAAACATCGGCCCATTATGATTCACAGAGCGCCTTTTGGCTCAATGGAGCGTTTTACTGCTGTGCTAATTGAGCATACCGGTGGTAAATTTCCTCTTTGGCTTACTCCCGATCAGGTTGTGGTTTTGCCAATTAGCGAAAAATTTCAGGATTATGCGCAAAAGGTGTCCCAATTTCTCAACAAGAATGATGTTCGTGCTTTTGTGGATGAGAGAAACGAAAAAATCGGACGAAAAATCAGGGACAACGAATTAAAACGAATTCCGTTCTTATTGGTTGTGGGCGAAAAAGAAGCTGAAACCAACCAAGTTGCCGTTCGCCGACAAGGACAAGGCGACCAGGGTGTGATGAGTCTCGAAGATTTTACTATCTTTGTAAAAAATGAAGTAGAAAAAGAATTAAATTAAATAATTAACCATTAAATTAAATATAAATAGCAAATAAGAATTACATGGGCAAACAACAAGGAAGGCCACAATTTAACAAACCAGTTCAGGACAAAGATAAGTACAGAGTGAACGAAGAAATAACCGCACAGCAGGTGCGTGTTGTTGGTGAAAACATTAATCAAGGGGTTTATTCAATTCAGGAAGCCATAAAAATGGCCGAAGAACTAGGCCTCGATTTGGTAGAAATATCTCCATCGGCTGTTCCACCAGTTTGTAAAATAACTGATTATCAGAAATTTCTTTATCAGCAAAAGAAGAAGCAAAAAGAAATTAAGGCAAAAACCGCCAAGATTGTGCTGAAGGAAATTCGGTTTGGACCTAATACCGATGAACACGATTTTAATTTTAAAGTAAAACATGCACAGAAATTTTTGCAGGAAGGGGCTAAAGTAAAGGCTTTTGTTTTTTTTAAAGGACGTTCGATTGTTCATCAGGATCATGGGAAAATTTTGTTGCTAAAGTTTGCTCAGGAGCTCGAAGACTTTGGAAAACTAGATCAAATGCCTCAATTGGAAGGTAAGCGGATGATTATTTTCTTATCTCCAAAGAAGCCTAAATAATTTTTTTTTTAAGTGTAATTTCAAATTTAAGTAAGATGCCGAAAATGAAAACCAATCCCGGCGCTAAGAAACGTTTTAAAGTAATGACTTCCGGGAAAATCAAGAGAAAACACGCTTTTAAAAGTCACATTCTGACTAAAAAAGCCACAAAGCGCAAGCGTAATTTAACGTATTTCACTGTGGTTCACAAAGCCGACATGAACAACGTTAAACACCTTTTAGCTTTAAAGTAATTTTTTTTTAAAAAACCTATTGGTTTATAAGTTAATTTAGTAACCCGAGTGCAAAGCAAAAAAGAACCTGTGATAGGGTCGCTTGTATTCAAAAAAACTTAAAATTATGCCACGTTCAGTTAATCATGTCGCTTCCAGAAACAGAAGAAAAAAAGTTCTGAAGCAAACAAAAGGGTACTTCGGTGCCAGGGGTAACGTTATTTCAGTTGCCAAAAATGCGCTCGAAAAAGGTTTAGGATATGCCTACACGAGCCGTAAATTAAATAAACGCAATTATCGCACTTTATGGATTGCCCGTATAAACGCCGGAACACGCATGCATGGTATGTCGTATTCCGAATTTATGGGTAAATTAAACAAAAGCGGTATTGTGCTTAATCGTAAAACCTTAGCCGATTTGGCAATGAATCATCCGGAAGCATTCAAAGCTGTGGTTGAATCGGTAAAATAAGAATTAAATTTGAATACATAAACTAAAACTTCTGTTCTTTCGGACAGAAGTTTTTTTATGGCTTTTGGGCGTTGTATCGCTTATTGCGGGTATTTGTTAATATAGTTAGAATTTGGCCGGATAGTCGGTAATGTCGCGTATGGTCGAATACAATGGTTTTAATCGTTTGTATAGCTTTAGATATACTTTTTGATAAAGTTCCTGGTATATTTCAGCATTTTTTATTTGGGGTGTATATGTTTTGCTTATTCTGGTCATGGCTTTTACTGCTTCATCAAATCCGCTGTAGTATTTCATTCCAACGGCTGCCGAAATGGCCGCACCTAAAGCACTTGTTTCGTATGTATGCGGTTTTTCTACTTCCATATTAAAAATGTCGGCGGTAATTTGCATGGCATTCTCACTTTGTGAACCTCCGCCCGAAACACGGATTTTTTCAATAACAATACCTGTTCTTTTTTTTGTTTTTTCCATGCCTTCCCTGAGGGCATAAGCCAAACCTTCGATAATGGCACGGTAAATATGCGCTCTGGTATGTACATCGCCAAACCCGATAATTGAGCCTTTGGCCTCCAGTCCAGGTACTTTTATGCCTGGTGTCCAATATGGTTGAAGCATCAATCCCATTGAACCAGGAGGAATATCACTAATCATTTCGTCGAATAAACTTTCGGGTGCAACTCCTTTTATTTTTGATATTTCCATTTCCTTGTGGCCAAATTGTTGTTTAAACCAGTTAATCATCCAATATCCTCTGAATATCATCACTTCGGTATTAAATGCTCCCGGAACGGCACTTGGATAGGATGGAAAAAAGGGTGTAATTTCGATATATCGTTTATGCGTTGTTTGTAAAGTTGCTGTGGTGCCATAGCTCAAGCACCCAATTTCTGGGACTACACAGCCTGCGCCAAGTACTTCGGCCGATTTGTCGGCGGCGGCGGCAATAATGGGCAATCCCGCAGGAATTCCGGTTTCTGATGAGGCTTCTTTGCTGATATAGCCCATTATTTCCGAGGGTTTTACCAAGCGAAATCTCTTTTCCTCTGAGATTGGAAACATTTTGGAATTCATGTGGCTTTGCTCTGCCCAATTTTGCGTTTTGTAGTTAAAGGGCATGTAGGATACCATATTGCCGATTGAATCTACATAATCGCCGGTTAGTTTATAGGTAAACCAGCCGCTTAGCAGCACAAATTTAGCGGTCTTTTCCCATATTTCGCTTTGGTTTTGTCTTATCCAATTGCACTCTCCTTGTTGAATGGCATAATGAACGGCATCGCGCATATTAATTATTCGCAAGGCTGTTTCGGTTAATATATCGGGATATTTTTCTACTTTGGCTACTCTTTGGTCGAGCCAAATAATGGCCGGACGCAAGGGGTTTCCGTTTTTATCTAAATTGATAACCGTGCCTCGCTGGGTGGTTAGCGTTACTGCTTTTATGCGGCTCTCTTTTGTTTCGGGTTTGGCAAATAGCGCTCGCGTGGTTAAGGTGAGCTTTTGCCAATAATAGAGCGGGTCTTGCTCGGCCCAACCCGGTTGTACCGAAAAATAAGGTTCTATTTCGGTTTTTACCAAATCCACAATATTGCCATTTATGTCGACCAACGCTGCCCTTATGGATTGCGTTCCGGCGTCTATGCTTAATATGAGTTCTGTTTTCTCCATGCTGCTTTTCGTGCCCTAAAACTACTATTTTTTTTTGGTTTTTGCGCTTTTTTCATGCTTCTTCTAAGCCTAGCATATTGCCGGGGTTAATGATATTTGTCGGGTCGAAATGTTTTTTTACTGCTTTATAAAATTGCATTGTTTCTGATCCGTGTTGATTTTGCATCCACGGGGCTAATGCACGGCCCACTCCATGATGATGCGATAGGGAGCCTCCGGCCTGCTGGATGGCATCTACTAGTCCTTTGTGGAATTGTTTGTAATCTTCCATTTCGTTGCTTAAATCCATGGGACTCAAAAAGGTGAAGTACAGATTGACGCCATTTTCGTAAACATGCGAAATATGGACCATGAGCACAGTTTTGGGCCGTTGGGCGGCAAAGGTGTGTGCTGCTTTCCATACCTGGTGTAAATTCGACCATAAAACGGTGCTCTCCAATGTATCTGTCATAATTCCAAAATCCATTAAAGGATCGCGCAAATAGGCCGAGGAATAGCGCTGCTTTAGCCAATGTTTGGTTGGATTGGCTCCAAGTTTAAAAGCGCCGTGCCGACGGGCAATTTTGTTTACTTGTTTTTTTACAAATTTTGTATATTGTTTAGCGCCTTCTATGTTTACAAACATTAAACATCTTTCGCCGGACTTATAGCCAAGTTTGGTGATAGCTTTATCTGAGAATGTTCCATTAAAGTTTTTGGTTTTAAAGGCAATATCGGTCTCAGCGGGATCCGAAATTCGGAACAAATAGGGCGTGCCTACTTGAGATTGCATAATTTGGCGCATGGCTTCGGTTGCTTGTTCAAAAGTTTTAAACAGTAAGGAGGTGTAAGACGCATTTTCTGGTTGATATTTCCTTATTTTTAAGCTTACCTCTGTTACTATGCCAAGTGTGCCTTCTGAGCCCATAACGGTGTGAATTAAATCCCATCCTTGGGCGCTGCGGGGGTAGGTTTTGCTTTCAAAACTAGCTACCGGACTTACCATTTTTACCCCAAGAACCATATCTTCAATTTTTCCGTAGCCAGTTGATTGCTGACCTGCTCCTTTGGTTACAACCCAGCCGCCTACCGTGCTAAATTCGAAAGATTGCGGAAAATGGCCGCAAGTATAGCCTTCTGCATTGAGTTGCTTTTCTAATTCGGGGCCATACATGCCCGATTGTACTATAATACTATGGTCTTTTTTGTTGATATGCAGTATTTTATTCAAATGGCGGGTTAGATCCAGTGCGATACCCCCGTTTTGTGCTTCTAATCCTCTTGTTACCGACGATTGGCCTCCCACAGGCACTAGGGCTATGTTTTCCTCTTGGCATAGTTTTACTATTTGTTCTACCTCTTTGCCGGAACGTGGGTAAACTACTGCATCCGGTGGATATTGCACTATATTTTTTCGCAAGAGTAATAAATCGGTGTAATACTTTCCATAGGAATGGTTTGCTCTTTCCCAATCGCTAGTAAGCACATTGTCTTCGCCGCAAATATTTTGTAGTTGTTTTATTTGATTTTCGCTTAGGGCGCATTTTTTTTCTACGACTACCTGCTCATTTCCAAGAAAACTTACTTTTTCAAATGCTTGCAGATTAAATTTTTCTTTGATAACTCTAAGCGTGGCCTCATCAATTTTTTCTTCGCGTTTATCGCCCCATTTTAATATGTCTCTGTATGTTTTCATTGTCAATAGTTTATAGTTTATATTCATTAAGAAATAAGAAATAATAAATTCTAAATCGGTAAATCATAAATTTTCATCAGACTGTCGAATTCGGTTTGTTGTTTTTTTTCGTCCCAATGTAGCATTTTTGATGCAATTTGCATTACTTTTTCAATAATTTCGTTCGATGGTTTGCCTAAAGTACCAATGCCGGTTCTGCGTAGCATGATGTCTTTTAGTGTTTTGGCCATTTCGTTGCTTATTGCATAACTTACCTCTGCAAGCAATTCGCCATCGTTACTTACCATCTCTTTTAGTTCCGGATTAAATCTAGCCAAATCAAATACTTGTCGACTAAATGTTCCGTAATTGCGGCTAATATATTCAATGCTTTCTTTACTGAAATCGCTGTAATGTAAGTGCTGTTTTTTCATAAACTCGCCCATGTTCCTTATTTCACTGCCCGTGAGATAAAGGTTGTAGGTGATGGACTTATTCAGGTCTTTCTGAAGTTTTTTGCCAACCAAATCCATCACATGGTGAGCCAGGTTTCTGCTGGTGGTATATTTGCCGCCTTCCACCGTAATCATTCCTTTAATGCCATCTTTTTCGTTGTCGTATACCTCGTATTTTCTCGATGTGGTATAACTATTTTCCGATTTGTTGTCGATCAATGGTCGTAAACCGCCGTAAGCGTGTTTTATATCACTGTATGAAATTTTTCGACCATAATTTTCGTTTACTGCATTTATTACCTCGTCTATGCTTTCCTTAGATACTTTATAATGGTCGGGCGAGCCCAAATATTCTTTGTCTGTGGTTCCTATGAGTGAATATCCCCGCCAGGGCATTATCATCATGTGGCCGCCATCTTTGCGTACAAGGGATATTACGTTATCGCCGGCTATTTTGGGGGTTATTACATGAATGCCTTCCGAGCGTTTTATTTTATGCTCGGTGTTTCCTTTCTTGGTTGCTCTATTGAGTATTACATCGGCCCATGTGCCGCCACAGTTTATTACCAAACCTGTTTCTACGGTTACTTGTTGTTGGTTGAGCAAGTCTTTCACTACTACGCCTTTTATTTGTCCGTCGGGGTGAAATACAAAATCTTCTACTTTGCTGTAATTGCTTATTTTGGCTCCATAATCTACTGCCGATTTCAGAAACGAGAGTGTTAGTCGTTCGGGCGAAATACTTTGGTAATCGTAAAAGATGGTCGAATAACGCAAGTTTTCTTCAACCACATCTGGTTCTATCCTGAGTGTTTTTATTTTATTGATTATTTTATGGTTGGGTAGCGATTTTTCCGGATCCCAGGTGTTTTGCTTATCAAAAGAGAGCCAATCGTAGAGATACATGCCGGCCATAAGTTTCCACATATCGCCTTTATAACGACGGTAGCTGGGCAACATAAAAGGAACAGGGTAAACAAAATTAGGTGCAATATTGCCCAAAATTCTTCGCTCCTGCAAAGATTCGCGCACTAGCTTGAGTTCGAAATTGGCCAGATAGCGCAAGCCGCCATGAATGAGTTTGGAAGTGGCAGCAGAAGTGGCACCTCCGAAATCGGATTTCTCAAATAGAGCCACATGCAAACCTCTGCTTGCAGCGGCGTAGGCAACTGCCGCTCCTGTGATGCCCCCGCCAATAATTACCGCATCAAATTTTGGACTGGCTGTTTGTTCTATAAATCTTTGTAAAATCATAGCTTTACTTTTTTTACAAAGTTCTGCTATTTTTTTATCGTTTCTTTTACCAAATGGTAAAAAATGAAGAAATATTGATGATTAAGCATTTTTTTTATTCTGATGATTTCGATATTTTGAAAGTTGGTTTTAAAAAATTATCAATTATGTATTTGGTTTCATGTTCCCCATAAGCGTCTGTTGATGTTCTTTTTATTTCAATATCTTTATTGAAAGTATCCCGCAAATTAGTAGAAAAATGATTACAAAAACATTTTTTTTAGATAATCGCTATAAGTAGTTTGCCACCTTTTTTTCGTTTTTTCTGGCAAGTTTTTTTT
Source organism: Acetofilamentum sp. (assembly GCA_020720625.1). Classification (GTDB taxonomy): domain Bacteria; phylum Bacteroidota; class Bacteroidia; order Bacteroidales; family DYOH01; genus DYOH01. Next base: position 11,391 of record DYOH01000027.1, read on the forward strand.
TAGCTTATAAGTATGTGATTTATTAACTATGTTTATTGGATTAGCAATACTAGAAACTTAACAAAAAAAAAATGAAATATTCTATTCAAAATTGATTGGCTGAATATTTCATCTTTTGCGTTTGATAACACAAATCAATAAGGCATGCAAGTTGAAATCAAAATTCAGGTATTAAAGAAATGAATACTTCGGCTTTATGCTATTTTTTTTATTAGTTTTAATATCGGTTTAATATGAAATTGTGAGCATAATAAAAAAATCATCAAGGGAACTCAAGGATTTTTGTTTGCATGTTTTTCTCAAGTCGCTTGCAAAGAACTAAGCTTTTTATTGGCTTGATAATTCGAAGAAATTGCTTATATTTGCCAAATAGCTACCGCAAAAAAATAAATTTATTGTACCGATGGTTCATACTTTTAGATGCATTTTTAAGAGGTTTATTGTTATGCTGCTATTACCATTGTTATTTATGGGCATGGCTATTGGCCAGTCAATAAAACTCGATAGCCTGGAAACAAAATTAAATGCCTTAAAAACCAACGATACTGCCAAAGTTAATTTACTGGTTGAACTTGCCGCAGCTGCATTTGACATACAATCCGAGAAAACACTTACTTATGCCAACCAAGGCTTGCAATTGGCCGAAAAATTAAATTACAATAAAGGCATGGCAGAAAGTAACTGGAATTATGGCATGTATTACTTTAAACCCAATAAAAAACTTTCCCTGGAGCATTTCTTAAAAGCACTTGAAATCTCACAAAAAATAAAAAATAAATATTTAGAAGCTAAATACTATAATAGTTTGGGCCAAATTTACCGCGGTTTGGGGCAAAAAGATGAAGCTGAAAAAAGCATGAAAAAAGCCATTCAATTAGCCAGCGAACTTAAAGACAGGCTTTCTGCGGCAAAATATGAAATTAATTATGCATCTTTTTTAAATGTACATGGTGAAACCGATAAATCACTCGATATTTTGTACCGAAATGTAGATGTGTTTATTGAATTTAAAGAAAAATCTTTGCTCGGTGCCTGCTACAATAATATTGGAACCACCAATTCAATGATGGGCAATTCCGTTGTTGCCCTGGAATATTTTTTAAAATCGCTTAAAATTAAAGAGGAACTTAAGGATAAGCCTGGTATTATTTTAGCCTTACTCAATCTCAGCAGCAAATACAGGGAATATAAGGAATACCAAAAATCGCTCGACGCCTTGTTTAAGGGACTAAAGTTGGCTGAAGAGCTTAACGACATGCAATTTATTCCTGTTTACCTTGAAAAAATAGGAACCACCTATTCCAAAATGAACAAACCCAAGCAAGCGCTCGATTACCTTAACCAATCTTTGGCCATTGCACATAAATTAAACGACAAATATAAAATAATGAATGCCAACGAAAGCATAGGCGATGTGTTTGTAAGGCAAAAGAAATATTCGCAGGCGCTTAAATATTACCAAATTGCTTTTGAAAAAGCACAAGAGGTAGAACGAATGCGCTCTGTTAGCGATATTTGGCGGAAAATGGGCTTTGCTTACTTAAAACTAGAGGAAATTGAAAAAGCTGGAGAACTTACTAATAAAAGCCTTGACATTGCAAAAGAATATAAAATGTTGAACGAGCAGAAACTTATCCATTTTCAATTGGCTCAAATTGATTCGGCAAATAGCAACTATAAGCAAGCTTTTATCAATTATAAACAATTTAAAAAAATAAGCGATAGCATTTTTAACGAAAAAAATGTGAAGAAAATTACCGAACTGCAGCTAAATTATGCGTTTGAAAAAGAAAAGCAGGCCTTAGCTTTCGAAAGTGAGAAGAAACTTCTTGTGCAACAAGCCGAGCAACAGAGATTAAGGCATATCAATTTATTGTTGGCAATAAGTATTTTCTTATTATTACTTCTGGCAATAAATTTTTATCGTATTTACAAAATTAAGCATAATACCAATTTACTTCTCGTTAAGCAAAAAGAGGAGATATCTGAATTAAACGATGAGTATTTGAGTGTAAATGAAGAATTGAAACAAGCCAATGAACAACTTTTTGAAACCAAGAAAAAAGTTGAGGAACGCGAAAATTTATTGAATCAAATTACCGAGAATATACCGGTTTTTATTGCGCTACTTGATTCACACATGGAGTATACTTTCGTAAATAAAGGTTACGCCGATGTTTTTAATCTTACAAAAGAAAACATTTTGGGTAAAAAGTTATTGGATGTTTTAGATAGTGATTGTGCTAATACCTCAGGAAAATTTATACATTATCCGCTCAAGGGTGAGCATATAACCTTCGAAAATACCATTTTATCTGATAACAAAAATTTGCGGACTGTTCAAACCACTTATTTACCTTATTTCCAGAGTGGCCAACTAAACGGTGTTTTGGTTTGCAGCACTGATATTAGCGAACGAAAAATTGCTGAGCAAATAATTAAAGCCAGCGAAGAGAAGTTAAGCTTATTGATTAAAAACTCAAACGATATATTTGTATTGGTTAACGAACATGGTGAGCAATTTTATATTAGCGATGTGGCCACAAAATATACAGGCTATACCATTGATGAGCTTAAGGGGGCTATTAACGATGTTATTTTTCCCGAAGATGTTGCACTGATTCAGAAACATTGGGAAAATGTAATGGAGTGTCCTAATGTTGCCGATATTGTTCAATATCGCCACAAACATAAAGAAAAAGGCTATATTTGGTTCGAAGCCGTTGCACAAAATTTTTTGGATAATCCGGCTATTAACGCCGTGGTTGCCAACATTCGGGATATTACAGAGCGTAAGAATATTGAAAAGGCTCTTGAAGAAAGCGAAAACGATAAGAAACGCCTTTTACAATCCGAAATTGAACGCATAAATTATGAGCTTGAAAGCAATCAAAAGGCGATTACTGTGGCTACGCTCAGACTTATACAAAATTCGGAACGCGATGCCCAGACTATTGAGCAGCTTTCTCAAATCGAGCTGAATACAAATCCCGAAGGAAAAAGAAAAATAAATGCTTTGATCTTGGATTATAAGCGTCAATCGTTTAACTCGAATTGGGACGAATTTGAGCTTTTGTTTCAAAAAACCCACCAATCCTTTTACCAAAATCTGAATATCAAATTTCCCAATTTGTCTGCTAATGAGCGTAAAATTTGTGCCTTCTTAAAGCTGAATATGAGCAGTAAGGATATTGCGCAAATAACTTTTCAGTCGGAAGATGCCCTTAAAAAAGCCCGATTACGCCTTAGACAAAAATTAGGAATAGAGCGCGAAACAAACTTGGTTACTTTTTTACAGAATATTTAGAAAAAATTGCCGATTTTATTCTCTCTTTTCGTAAATCTGTTTATTGTCTTATTTTTGTCTTATTGTTTTTTTGCTTAAATATCAGCAACTTGCCTACCTTTGTTTGTTGAAAAAGAACTATATTTTTATGTAAAAACAAAATTAATTCTAAACAAAATGATTAAAAGAAACTTCTATATCCGTGTATTATTGCTACTTGTTGTTACTAGCTCATGGTCTTTTAGCGCTTTAGCTCAAACCGAAGCTAACCGAACTAAACTAGGATATGCCGTAAATATTGGAGATGTGGCGGCGGTAAAGGATTTATTGAGCAAAGGCGAAAACCCAAACAAAACGCACGATCAGGAAACTCCGCTTGGACTTTCAACCAAATTAGAGTCAGATGAAATTTTTAACATCTTGGTAAATGCCAAAGGCATAAATCTTGATGCTTCAGGTACTTATATCTGGACAGGCAACGGTTCTCGTTACACCTACACTCCATTAATCAGCGCTGTTCAAGGGAAAAAAGTAGAAATGGTTCGCACCTTGCTTGCAAAAGGCGCAAGCCCCGATTTATACGATAAAAACGTAACGCAACAAGGCGATATTACCATGTCGGCAACCGCGCTAATGCACGCAATTATGATTAACTGTCCCGAAGGGGTGGAAATGTTGAAAATGTTGATGGAGAAAACAAAGAACATCAATAGCATTCCTACTTTGGTTAAAGATGGTTTTCCTGCACCGGTTTTAGCTTGTGGATATCCCAGATACAATCAGCTTACAAAAGAAATGTTTAAGAAAGGGGCAAAATTTGAGTTTGGGCCGGCAAATAATACGCCTTACACTGCTATTGGGCATGCCATTACCGGCAAAAATCCCGAAATGGTAAAGCATTTAATTGATTTGGGTGCCAAACTAAACGATAAAACAGATAAAGCTTTCATGCATTTAGCTATTGCACTTGGCATAGAAAACATCGAAACCATTAAGATCCTTTTAGATGCAGGCATTGACCCAAATACCCGGTTTTCATCAACAAAATATCCGGTTATTAATTATGGTGTAAAGTGCAAAGATATTAAAGTATTGGAACTTATGGTTGCGCGTGGTGCAGATGTAAATGCAAAGGATGGCATTGGGCAAAGTGTGCTAAAATATGCCAAAGGAGGTAAAAAAGTAAAGAAAAATGTGAAATTTCTTATCGAAAAAGGAGCCGTGGAGTAAGAATTATAATTTTTGTTGGCAATATTGGAGCGTCCGGGAACATTTTTTCTTTAAATGTTTTCGGGCGTTTTGTATCATGATTTTGTTGTATTTTTTTCGGTCAAGATTATTGTATCCGTAGGAATAATATTTTAATGAATTTTCCATCTCCGCTATATTCCTGATATTTATTTATTTGCATTTACTCAGGCATTCTGTTTTTTTCAATGTCCACTTTTTGTCTTACTGGTTTTTACAATACATCGTTTGCTTTTAACGTAATTTTGGTGAAGTTGAAAGTTTTCAATTTTAATGAAAAAATGGGGTGTGGTTTTCCTTGTCATGATATGAATAAATCACCGTCTGAGCCGAAAAACGAAAATGGTAGGCAAACACAATTATAAGAATAAAATGAAGAAATTATTTTTTTTAGTAATGGCAATTTTAATGGTTTCATTAGCAGCCAAAGCGCAGGACACTTTTAAAAAGGGAACAAACACCTTAAAACTGGGTTTAGGTTTTAATGAAAATGGTAAACCTATAGGCTTGGCTTACGAACAAGGTATAAAAGATGGTTTGTTCGGTGTCGAAAAACTTAATTTGGGTGTAGGTGTATATGCCGGTTATTTTGGTTATAACAATAGCATTACTAATTATGGAGTAACTGTAAAAACAAACGTAAATACGATAGCTCCGGGCGCAAGTGCATATTTACATTATGAATTTATGGAGAAATTAGATGCTAATGTTGGACTTTCATTGGGTGCTTCGGCCCAAATTAGTCAAGTGTCGGGCGATAATGTAGATGTTAGCCCCGATTTTACCTTAAAATTTGCTTGGGGTTTGGCAGGTGGTTTACGTTATGAAATTACGCCTAAATGGGGTGCATTTATTGAAGGCGGTAAAGGAACCGGAAATGTAACCTTAGGTGTTGCATATAAATTTTAGTTTCTACTTGAAAACAAATTAAATATCAATTTCTATAATTTTTACTAATTAAATTCTTTAAAATGAAAAAATTAATTTTAGTAGTAGTAATGTTCGCACTAGTAGGTGCAATGAAAGCGCAACCTTATGCAATTGGCGATATAGTTGGCGGCGGCGTGGTATATCATATTACCGATGGCGGTATGCACGGTTTAATTGCCGCTACCCAAGATCATGGCAAATTAAGACAATCTGAAGCTGCCACTTTTGTAAACGACACAGCTAAACACAGTGCCGAAGGCAAAATGTTTAACGATTGGAGGTTGCCTAACTTACAAGAAATTGGCTTACTAACCAAACAAATGGCTGTTGTTGGTGGTTTTACCGATGGTTATTACTGGAGCAGTGTAACAATGCAAAGCAGTCGCGGTCAATTAGGTACGTTGGTTCTTTTTAAATCTACTCGCGGACCGGGCAATGGTACAACCATTAACAAACCCTCGCAAATGGAGGCTCAAGTGCGTGTTGTGCGATCGTTCTAAACTTTACAAAACAATAATTGTGGAGTATTTTGAAATAAGATTGAAGGTTTATTTCTCTATACAACCGTTTTTGTTACATGTTTTGTTTAAGTAATACAAATTAGGTTATCAACTGCCGGCTGCTAATACAGCCGGTAATAAGTCTTTGAAACGTCAGGACAACAAAAGACATAGAGGTTAATTCTATTCCTTTTGAAAAGCTAAAGCATAAAGTATCAGAGCTCTGTGGCTGTTTAAAATATCTGCATTGTGCAAAATATACACTCCTGCATCTTCTGAAATCCTTTATAAATCAACGAAATAAGATTTTTATAATAACAAATCACGTTTTTATGAAACAAATTAAATTACTATTTATTAATCTGTTGCTCTTGACTTTGACCGTAAGTTTTTATTCGGCAAATGCGCAAGTAGACAATGCCTTATATTTTCCCGGCGGCCGCAGCTATGTGGGTGTTGGGGCTTTAGGCTATGGCGGAAAAACGCAACTTACAGTTTCGGCTTGGGTAGCCAATGCGCTTCCTACGGGCTATGGAACTATTATTGCCAAATATCAGGGAAGTGGCGGCCCTGGCGAATACATATTTAGGGTATGGGACAGAAAAGTAACACTTACTTTAAATATTAATGGTGTTTGGCGCTCGGTGGTAGCAAATACCCCATTAAACGACAACCAGTTTTACCATGTTGCAGCTACTTATGATAATAGCTCCATGAAAATATACATTAATGGCGTACTCGATGCCGAAGCTAGCCAAACTGGTGCAATTTCTAATATAACTTACATTAATTCGTATATTGGTATATTAAACAACGATACTGAGAGTTTTCTTGGAAAAATTGATGAACTCAGTTTGTGGAGTCGTGCATTATCAGACTGCGAAATTGCATGTTTAAAAGACAATAAGCCTAATGTTTATGATGAAGATTTAAAGGCCTATTACAACTTTAACCAAACATCTGGTACATACTTGCCCGATTTAACCGGTAAATACAATGCCGGATTGGTCGGTGGTCCGTATTGGACTGCTTCCGGCACAACTGTTAGCGGTGCTTTGCCTTATATCGAAAATATTATTACCGAAACAGGTGGTGCTACTACTATAAATGTATTTACCAATACATCGGCTGAACTTACTGAATACGGTATTGTGTATGGAGAAACCTCTTGTTTAGATGTAAATTCAGGTACAATTGTGGAAGGTACAGACTATAGCGGTGTTACTTTTTCTGCCTTACTTGAAGGGCTTTCGCAAGGCAGTACCTATTATGCAAGAGCATATACTGTACAAAACGGACTAACATCGTATGGTATGGAAAGCAGGTTTGTAACGGCTATGTTGGGCAACGGGAAAGCCATTGCTTTCGATGGTACAAACGACAAAATAACACTTGCTGTTAACAGAACTGTGGCGAATAATTTTACTTACGAATTTTGGATAAAACCAACAGCTACGCATATTAACGACCAACAATCTACCTCGGGTGCCGATGGCGTTACTGCCGGCAAACGTTATGCTATTTTTGGTCCAAATACCCAAACCGCTCTTGTTTCTGTGGGTACAAATGGGGTAAGCGTATACGAGCATGCCCCTAATTATATGCCTGCTCTGGCTGTTTTTAGCACAAGTATCAGCGATTGGACGCATGTGGCTGTTGTTTACATAAATAAAACTCCTCACATCTATATTAATGGCGAACTAAAACATATTGGTTTGCAAAGTCCACAGGCTAATGTTTATGCCGATATTGAAGCTTTGGGCGGTGGGGCTTATGGCTATTTTCAAGGTAGTATGGACGAATTTCGTATCTGGAATTATGCCAGAACCCAATGCCAGATTTCTAGCGAATATAAGAAAACGCTCACTGGCTTTGAACCGGGCTTAATAGGCTATTATAATTTCGATAATACAACAGGTACTGTGCTTACCGATTTGGGCGAAGCTCAAAATATGGGTACACTTACTAATTTTAGCTTTAACGGATATAGTTCGGGTTGGGCTAATTCAGGTGCTGATATTACTGAAAACTTAACCGCTTTGGTTAATACTATTGGAGGTAACCCTATTTCTATGGGCTCTTCATGGTTACTTGGCGAAATAGTTTTTGGTAATGCTACCGAATTTGGGTTTGTGTATGGCAAAGAAACTTGCATTACCTTAGAAAACGGCATCAAAGCTACCACTCCCGATATTGAATTTGGAACCTTTAATGTTGAAATCGCAGATCTTGAACCCGGTATTACATATTACGCACGCGCTTTTGCTACCAACGAAAATGGGACAAGCTACGGCAAAGTTATTCCGCTTTACCCTGGTTCGGGCAACGCACTGGCTTTCGATGGTGCCGATGATTATTTGGAAGCTACCACACCGGTTATTCCACAAAGTGGCGAGTTTTCGGTTTCTGTTTGGGCTAAAAACAATGTGGCTCTTGCAGGCTATCGCGAAATTATGTCGCAAGGCGCTAATTTCTACTTAGGTTTTGGCGGAACTGCCATTCGGGTCGGCGATGCTTGGGGAAATGCAGGTACATTCCCCAGTGATGGTGCTTGGCATAACTACACAGTTACAAGATCAGAAACAAATACATTCCTTTATATTGATGCAGCATTGGTGGGTTCAAAAGGTAGCGCCATTCCTAATCCTACTGCCGTAAATCTTCGGGTTGGCCGACAATACGGAACTAACGCAGAGTTTTGGAGTGGTGAAATTGATGAAGTTCGAGTTTTTAACATAGCTTTAAGCGAAGAAGAAGTGCTCGATTGGCACAACCGTGCTGCTTTTGGCACCGAGTGGGAACTTAATGCCAGTTACGACTTTAACGAAGGCACACCTTGCGGTTACAACCCTGGTACACAAGTTTTAGACGCTTCGGGGCTTACTGCCATGAATAGCTATAACATGGCTCGTACTTTGGGAAATTGCACATCCAATTTTATTCTATCCAGTGCTGCTAAAGCCCAGTTGGCATCCATAACCCTTACAGAAACTTCAGCCACAAGTATAAATGCGGTCGCTGATATATCAAAGACCGGTTGGTCGCCATTGGTTGCTGAGAGAGGGTTTGTTTACAGTACTTCTCCAAATCCCGATTTTACAGATTTTATTGTAAAAGAAACAGGTGAATTTGAAGCTGGTACATATTCATTTGATATTCAAAATCTGGAACCGGGCGTTGTGTATTACGTAAAAGCTTATGCTACAAACGACAATGGTACTGTTTTTGGAGAAGAAAAAAACATTTCGGTTGGTTTGGTACCAGGAAATGCACTCGAATTCAATGGGGCAAATTTTGCTGGTGCTGCTACAAATAGTTTATTGGCTAACAAATCGTTTACAGTTGAATTTTGGGCAAAACCCAGTGTTTTGAATAAATTTAATTATGTGTTTATGCAAGGTGGAGTGCCACCTACTAGTACTACTAATAATCTATTGCACATAGGATTTAATGCATCCAACCAATTTTGTATGAATTTCTATGGCAACGACCTTGTGAGTACAAATGCAGAAGCCAGAACTGACGCTAATTGGCACCATTGGGCGGCTACTTATGACGTTCAGACTAAAACCAGAAAAATATACAAAGATGGTGTTTTGGTGGGAAGTCAAAATAATGTAGCAAGTTACACAGGTACAGGTTACTTTTTTGTGGGGGTATATAATGCTCCAAATCCAATGCAGTATTACTCTGGTGCAGTAGATGAGCTTAGAGTATGGAATGTGGCCAGAACTGATTGCGAAATTCAAACGAATTACAAGAAAGCGTTAAAAGGTTCTGAACCCGGATTGGTTGCTGCCTACGATTTCAATACTTTGAGTGCCGAAGTTCCTGATAAATCTGGAAATGGCTTAACTCTGGGTAAGAATGGATTTGCAACTGCATCACCATTTGGTGGTATTCCTTCAGGAGCGCTTATTATCCACGATGTGAACTTAGGCGTTGCCACAGGTGTTGAGTCGAACATAACTCAGAAAAGTGCTACTGTGGGTGGTATGATTTTGTTTGGCGACGCTACCGAATTTGGTATTGTTTACAATACCACGGGTTGCCCTACTATTTTAGGCAGCAAAACTGTTGCTTCGAACCTTAGCGGAAACGAATTTACCGCCGAACTAAGAGATTTAGACGCTGCCACATGGTATTATACTCGTGCCTTTGCTACAAACGCTAAAGGTACGGTTTACGGACCCGAAATTATGTTTAGTACTGCTTGGCGCGGTGCCGGTAATGCACTAAACTTTGATGGTACTGATGACTATGTTTCAATTGGCGCTAAATTTGATTTCCCGAACAATTTTTCGTTCGAATTTTGGGCTAAACCTTCTAATACGCATGGCGACCATACCGAAAGTGCCACTGCAAATATAGCTCCCGGTGAATTTCGCAATGTATTATCTTCAACAGCGAATAATTCAATAGGTGTTTCTGTGGGTACTAATGGTGTAACGGTTGTTGCGATTAATCCTCCCGGTTACAGAACTCCTTTAGCTGTGTACAAAGGTACTATTACCGAATGGACTCACATTGCTATTGTTGTTAAAGATAAAACCCCTTTAATTTACTTAAACGGAAAACTAGAACATACCGGTTTAAGAAGTCAGCAACCTCTGGTTTATATTGCATCTGATTATATTGGCAGTGTAAATTCAATTTATGCAGGACAGTTAGACGAAGTTCGTATTTGGGACAGATCCCTCAGCGAAACCGAGATTCATGATAATATGAATCGCGAACTATTCGGAAATCCCAATGGTCTATTGGCTTATTACACCATGAACCAAGGGCTTAGTTGTTCCGATAATACCGGAATCTCTAGTTTATTTGAGAAAGTAAGCAGCAAGCACGGTACATTTTCCAATATGTTGTTAAGTGGCGGTTGCGGTTCAAACTTTGTATTATCTACACTCGATGTGGTGGTAATTGATGATACCGAATTAGTGAGCAAAAACAATACTTCTGCTACCATTAAAGGCAACATTATTAATTTAGGTTTTGGTGATGCTACTGTACGCGGTGTTTGCTATTCACTTAGTGCAATGCCAACCATAGAAAGCGATGTAGTGTATATGCCAGGAGAAGTTACTGCAGGCGAATTTGAAGTGGTACTATCCGATTTACAATCGGAAACAAGCTATTATGCTCGTTCTTTCGTTACAGTAAGTGGATATACTACCTATGGCAAGCAATTGCGTTTTATTTCCAACGAAGGCGCACCCGACGGCGATGTTTATAGTCCGGGTTCGATTACTGCCAATGTTTTTGAAACGCAAATTAGCATGGTTTCAAAATCGGAAGAGATTGGGCTTACATACACCATTTCTCCGCTACTGCCAACTGGTTTGTCAATAGATACTCAAACCGGTGAAATTTCTGGAATTCTTAAAGTGGCAGGTTCTGATGTTTATACCGTTACTATTACCAATTCCGGTGGTTTAAGCACAACTACCCAAGTAACTATTGAAGGTGTGGTTCCGCAGGTTTTCGAAACGGATTTATTTGCTTCGAAAGCATATTTCAACGATTATGTTGAGCTTAAATGGACCATGTTGCATTACGACGATGAGGTGCGCGATTTCTTGATTTTTAGAAAAGAACTGGGCAGCCGCAACGACTCTGTGCGTGTAGCCACTGTTGCCGGCGACCAACGTTCGTGGCGTGATGAGTATGCTGCTTCTAATGTTATGTATGAATACACTGTTTGGGTTAGATACAAAATTAGCATACCCGGAACTAATAATCAATATATTCACTTCATAAATGGAGTAGGTTTCCGCATTCCAACCGGTACAGTATCGGGTAAAATTACCTATGCCGGTGGACACAGCGTGGAAAACGTGAATGTGATTGCCGAAACTACCGATAATTTTGCCGGAAAAAGCATTTCGCTCAATGGAACCGATGCTTTTATCGAAATTCCTGTGCCTGAAGATGAAAAAACTTTTGCTTTTGATGCAAATTTTGCTTTCCAGGCATGGTTTAAGCCCGAAAGCAATGATCCTTCTACTTTAATGCAAAAAGGTGAACAGTACAAAATTATGTATTCACCTGGCGAAATTTTGTTTAAAGCAGGAACCGATACATTGAAAGTTAATTTCGAGCAAAAAGTCGATACTTTCTTCAACGTTACCGTTATGAGAAGTGCAGACTCCCTTATGCTTATGTTGTTTTATGATGCAAAAAATTATATAACCGATAATAAGGCTATAAATACTGCTACTACTGCAAACAACGATACTTTAGTTATCGGAAGCAGTTACAATTCCGAATTTTTTAGAGGTAATATCTCCGAAATTCGCATTTGGAATAGTAATTTTACTAAAGAGGAATTAATAGCCAAAGTTGACCGTTTTATTTTAGGAAACGAACAAGGATTGGCAGCTTACTACCGTACCGACGAAAATTTTGGTCACACTATTTTCGACCGTTCAGGATACAATTTCCTGTTTAACGAAAAACATGGGAAAATTCACAATGGTGCATGGACTACCTTTACTCCGCTTATAAATCAATTGGGTGTTAAAGGGGTTACCGACAATAACGGAAGCTATGTAATTGCTGGTATTCCTTTCGCAACGGCTGGTTCTACTTACAAATTTGTGCCAATGTTTGGTATTCATCGATTCGATCCGAATGAAAAAACGCTAATCATTGCTTCGGGGGCTACCACTCATAACAATATCGACTTTACTGATGTTTCATCCTTTAGGGTTACCGGAAATATAAAGTACGAAAATACTTATTTCCCCGTTGAAGGCGTGAATTTCTACATTGACGGACAAGTAGTAGCAAAACCCGATGGTATGCCTGTTACTTCTGATGCTATGGGAAATTATGCTATTGATGTGCCGATTGGTGAACACAGTATTAGGGTTGCTATGCGCGGACACGAATTCGAAATAGATCGTTTTCCTGTAGATCCGGAAAGTTATTTTAACTTCCAGGAGCCTTTTAATGGCCTTAATTTTACCGATATAACTAAGGTTAAATTGATTGGTAGAGTTACCGGTGGACCGGTAGAAGCTGCTAAGCCAAAGGCTATGGGAAGAACCATCAATAATTTAGGTATTGCTACCATAAAACTTACAACACAAAAATTATCGGAACTTACTACCGAAGGTGTGTCTGTAATTACAGATAATAAATACTACAAAGGCAGTGTATTAACCAATGCAGGTAAAACCGGTGTTGAAATAAATAAACTTACTCCTACGGAGATAAGCATTATGCCTGATGTAGAGACGGGTGAGTTTGAAGTTTATTTATTACCAGAAAAGTATATTATTACGGGTATTAATGCAGGTAGTTATACCTTCGGAACTTCTTTTAACACAACCGTAGATTTGGCTACCTATTTGCATTTTAACGAAACAGAAAAAGATTCTGTGGTGATTAGCGAAACCATAAATCCAAATACCGGAGATACCGTTTATTCTTACCGTATTGATAGTGTTGCTTATAATCATCATCTAAATCTAATTTATCGCGAAATTCCGCAAATTAGCGTTACTTCGAAAAACGGAAACGAAATTTTTTGGGAAACAGAATATGTGGACGAAAAAGGTAGAGTTACTTCCTTACTCGACGAAGATGGGAATTCGCTGATTGATTATCCTGTATTTCTGCAACGAAAATTGTATACTGTAAAAGTGTCGGTTTTTGAAGAGTATATAAATGCTGATAAAGCCAATGAAACTACACTTGTGCCTGTTACCGACGGTAAATTGAAAATCAGAAATGCTTTGTCGCTAGCCGATAGCACTGAACTTGCAATTGATGCCAAAGGTAATGCTTTATATAGCTTTGCCGGCGGTTTGCCAAACTTAGCTCAGGGTGGAGTTGGCGATTATTTGCTGCCAATGTCGATAATTGCAAAAACCGGACAAAACGGTAGCATTCTCACTCAGTGGCTGTACAAGGGCGCTTCGTTTTTGGGCTATGTTTTAGGGGGAAAACCTTATGGCGACAACTTTGTTACAACCGGACCTACCGAAATTATTATGATTCTGCGCGACCCGCCCGGAACTGGTAGTTCGGCTTCGTTCGAAAAAGGCAAATCTATTTCTAAAACTACATCTCATGAAATTACGAACGAACAATCAGGCGAAGCTGCTGTGAAATTCCAATTTGGTGCGGAAGTGAAAATTTTTGCTGGTATTGGTGTTGGTACAATTACTGAAACCGAATACAACAACAATTTAACTGTTGGGTTTGAACATTCCGAAACTTGGGTAAACTCTAAGGAAACTAGTTCGACCACAACCACTACCGAAACCTGGAGCACCAGCGATGGCGGCGACTTTGTAGGTGCCGATGGCGATGTATTTGTGGGTTATGCTACAAACCTTGTTTACGGTCCTTCATTGTTCTTATCGCTCATTCCCGATACCATTGGTTTCGACCATACAGGCAATGCAGTAAACGGACTTAGAATTGGTAAAGAAAAAGGTATTCGTGTTAATCCGAAGTTTGAAACAGGATTCCAATACACACAATATCATATCGAAAACTTCTTGATTCCGAATCTTGCCATGTTGCGTAACGCCATTTTGGAAAACCCCGATGGTTTCTACCTTAGTGTTTTGGACAAAGAAGATCCTTTATATGGAAGCAATAATATCGGTGCTATTGTTGATACTACAGGTTCACATTACGGAAATTCATACATTTATAATATTCCGATTACTTGGGATAGAACCAAGGCGTTTGTAGACTCTGTGGCTTTTTACAACCAACAAATTGGTGAATGGATTGATCTTTTGGCACGCAACGAACGCGAAAAACTCGAGGCAACGACAGAATATAACCTTTCGTTTGATGCCGGAGTAAATTATTCGCGCAGTGTAAGCAACGAAAAATCCGAAACGGTTAACAAATCGTTTAGCTTTATGATTTCACCTAGTTTGGCGTTCGAAACCGGTTTTACTTTTAATAAATTCGGAATTGGATTGGAATTGAAAGAAGCTTATAAGCACGAAGAAACCAAAACTACAGGAGAAACGACTACCACATCATCAACGTTTGAATATACGCTTTCCGACGAAAACACCGGAGACTATTTCAGTGTGGACGTGAAAAAGCCGAAAACGCAAACCGGGCCTGTATTCTACACCCGCGGTGGACAAACCATGTGCCCACACGAAGGTTCGCTGGAAACCAAATACTATAAACCAGGAACCTTAATTAGGCAGGCAACCATGAAACGTGAAGTGGCTCAAATTGAGTGTATTGAAAAAACTCAGATTAATGTTCCTGCTACAATGCCCGCATTTTACAGCATTCAGTTGAGCAATTTAAGCGAAACTGACGAAGACATGTGGATGGTAATTACTGTGGATCACACTTCAAATCCTTATGGTGCTCTGGTTGAATTAGATGGAGCAGAAATTAATAGTGGTAGGGATATTTATCTTCCTGCCGGACAGGCAATTAATAAAACACTGACCATAAAACAAGTGCGTCCGGATATCTACAACTACGAAAACATTGCAGTTGTTTTACGCTCGCAGTGCGACGGAAATGTGGTTGATACTTTGTTTTTAACCGCTCTTTTCCAACCGGTTTGCACAAGAGTTAGCATGACTAACCCCGACGATTTATGGGTAGTTAATACGGCTACCGATTCTACTTTGGTGGTTCGAATTGCCGACTATAATCTGGCTAACACTTTGTTTAATAAGCTGGAAGTTCAATACAAATCTGCTTCTTCAGCCAATTGGCTGGTAGACATGACTTACTATGTTAACGAAGCGGATTTTGATGCTGCCAATGAACCTAAAATGTTTATCGACAACAAACCAACGCTTAGTCATGTACTTGATATGAAGTCGTTTGCCGATCGTAATTACGAAATTAAAGTCGTTTCGACCTGTGTGGATGGAACAACCAATAATTCGGCAATTGCAACCGGTATAAAAGATGTGAAGCGTCCCAAAGTATTTGGTACGCCACAGCCTGCCGGCGGAATTCTTACATCAGAAGATGATGTTATGATTGCATTCGACGAAAGTATCAATGCCGGACAACTTCGTTCATACAATTTCTCGGTTAGAGGAGTGGTTAATGGTAACCCTATTGGACACCAAAGTTGTTTGTATTTTGATGGTATTGCTTCTTACGCAAGTGCCGTAAATGGTATTGCTTTAGAAAACAAATCATGGACTATTGAATTTTGGGCACGCAGAGGTAATTTGAGCGAAGGTGTTATTTTTGCTCAAAATGGTATTGAAATTGGTTTTGATGCAAGCAACAAAATGTATGCTAAAACCGGTACGCAAACTATTACTTCAACTAATGCTGTTACTAGTTTAACTGCATGGAACCATTATGCTGTTACTTATAATGCAGCATCTCAGTCGTTCAATTTATTTATTAACGATGTTATTGAGAAAGAATCTGTAATTCAGACTTCGGCTTTTGCAGCCAATGGAAGGATGAATATTGGTAAATCAACTACTAACACCAAATTCTTTAATGGCTATTTGCACGAATTTAGAATTTGGGAAAAAGCCCTTAGTTTAGGTACTATTTATTCTCAAATGGAAGTGGCTCTTGCCGGAAACGAGCTTGGTCTTAGTGGTTACTGGCCTATGGATGAAGCTAGTGGTGATTTGGCCGCTGATAAATCGCGCAGTCGCAATGCATTCTTATACGGTGCTCAGTGGCGCGTTTTCCCTACAGGATACGCACGCGTTTTCAATGGTTCGGCAAATCTTATCATCAATACTTCGGCAGCAGTGATTAGCGACCAAACCGATTTTTCTATCGAGTTTTACTTTAAAGCTGGTCCACAACAAAATACTGTTCTTTACTCTTCTGGTAAAGGCGACGGTACTGATGTGATGCCAAAATTTAAGCATATTTGGAATATTGGTTTCAACGAAAGCGGAAAACTTTATGCCAAAAACAATGGTGCTATAATGGTGGTTGGAAATGATGTTGCAAATAACACATGGAACCATTTTGCTCTGGTGGTTAACCGAAATGCGAACGCTCAGATTTTTATTAACGGCGAATTACAAGCTTACGAACAAGGTTCTTTGTTTGGAGGTATTGAATCTGCTAAAGTGGCATTGGGTGCACGAATTAGTTATACTGAAATTACTACTAATTTCGACCAGGCTTTTAATGGTTCGATAGACGAATTCAGAATTTGGAAACTTGCTAAAACACGTAAACAGATTCAGTTAGACATGAATTCGAAACTACAAGGTACCGAAATGGGCTTATTAGCTTATTATCCGTTCGATAAGTACAATAGTTTAGGTATTGCTTTAGATGCAAGCCTGGAGGACCAAAGTACTACAAACGCACCAGATGCTATTGCAACAGGTGGTTCGGCTACTAATGTGGATGTTCCAAACATTAAAGATGCACGTCCGGTAAAAGATTTGCTTTTCGACTGGGTAGTGAACGATGATAAGGTTATCTTTAATATTAAAGAAAGCCCGGCATTAATAGAAAAATCTTTGCTCGAGTTTTCTATTGA
Organism: Acetofilamentum sp.; assembly: GCA_020720625.1. Taxonomy (GTDB): domain Bacteria; phylum Bacteroidota; class Bacteroidia; order Bacteroidales; family DYOH01; genus DYOH01. The sequence goes on from DYOH01000027.1 coordinate 28,843, forward strand.
GCGTGTTGAAGATTTACGCGGAAACCTTATGGAGTCGGCAGCCACATGGACGGCTTATGTTAACCGAAACAGCGTTGTTTGGGACGAATTTGAGATGAATATCTCGAAAGAAGTGTTTGCCGAATTTAGTTTCCAAACCAAAATCAGAAATACCGGAGGTAGTGTACAAAACTACAATATTACTGGCCTGCCCAACTGGCTAACATGTAATGCTGCAAGTGGTGCATTAGATCCTGATTCAGACAAAAACATCACATTTACAGTGGATCCGGTGGTGAATATTGGTACTTACGAATTGGCCTTGTTTTTAACTGCCGACTTTGGATATTCTGAAAAGTTGAACTTGAATATTAATGTATTCAAATCTGCTCCAGATTGGTTTGTAAATTCTGGGGATTTCCAATATTCGATGAATGTGATTGGCGAATTGAAGATTGATGGTGAATTTTCTACCAACAGCAGCGACTTGCTTGCCGCTTTCGTTAACGGCGAATGCAGAGGCGTGGCTCAAAATAAATATGTATCGGAATACGATAAGTACATGGTATTTATGAACATATACAGCAATGTTGAAAGTGGAGAAACCGTAAAATTCAAAATTTGGAATGCTTCCGAAGGTACTGAGCATATCAATGTAACACCTATTGTTGATTTTGAATTCAACAAAGTTATTGGATCACCTGAGGCTCCGCAATTAATTGAAAGTAATAATAGTTACAACTTTATTCAGAAATTGAATGCAGGCTGGTCGTGGATTTCTTTTAACCTTAGAAATGATAATTTGAGTAATGTGGATGAAGTTATGAGCGAAATTAACGCTCAACCTGGCGATCAGATAAAAGGGATTTCGTCTTATGCTGATTACTCGGCATCTCTTGGTTGGGATGGTTCATTGGTAGACAATGGCGGTTTTGATAATAAATCGATGTACATGTTTAAATTATCCAATGCCAATACATTAACTTATTGGGGTGCTCGTTTAAATCCGAATGAAGAAATTATACCTGTTAAAACAGGCTGGAACTGGATTTCTTATACTTCGCATAAAAACATGGAAGTAAATGAGGCATTTGCCAACTACAAACCGAAAGTAGGAGATGTGATAAAATCGCAATTCCAGTTTTCAATGTATGATGAAGCTTTGGGTTGGGTAGGTAGTTTAACCTACATGGCACCTGGTCAGGGATATATGTTTAATACCACCAATGTGGCTGGTACTCTAAGCTTCCCTATTTCGGGCTTATCGAAAGCTGCGCTTACCGAAGCGGTTTATGTCCCGATTGAAGGAACTCCTTGGACTTTGGCGGAAACAAAGCACCAATTTAACATGTCGGTTGTTGCAAAACTTGAAAATGCAAGTGTGCTTTCATCCGATAATTATGCGGTGGCTGTTTTTGCTGGAAACGAGTGTCGTGGTATGGCTATAGTTACAAAGGTAAACAACGAGTATTTACTTTACTTAACTGTTTATTCTGATGATGCTCAGATCCTTTCTTTCCAAGTTATTGATTTGAACACCAAAGCTATTTTCTATATTAACGAGAAATTGAGCTTTGTGCCAAACGCCATAAGCGGAACTACATCTACTCCTTTATTATTAACTGTTGGAGGCACTTTGAGCACCGAAAGCGGTTTAACCGACGAAAATCAATTTATGGTATCTGTTTATCCGAACCCATTTGCCGACCTAATTTCGGTTAGCTGCAATCTGCCAAATAGCGGAAATGTTAGCATCGAAATTTTCGACTTATTGGGTAAAAAACTCAATACTGTATTGAATTCGAACGTAACTAAAGGCTCGCACACTTTCGAAATTAGCGATGTGGTGCTATCTCCTGGTGTATACATGATTAAGGTTACCAGCGAAGGAGCTGCTAAAACGATTAGAATAGTACGCCAATAACTCTCTATTTAAACCTTGCCGGGCAGAAAATGTTCGGCGAGGTTTATTTTATAGTAATTCTATCAAAATTTTGTAATAATATATACCTGTACATTTTTAGCTTAGTTTTTTTGTTTTTAAAATAGAAAATATCTAAAAGTGCTGAGGTATAATTTTCAACTTAAAAAAATAATTGCAGCAAAATGAATAGCATGAAATATATTACTACCTTCATTTTTTTACTTAGCTCAATTTTTGCCCATGCAGCACCTCCCGATTGGTCGGTAAATCCGAATAAATATGCATTTAACATGACTGTTACAGGGGTTATTAATTTGAATTTTACCGAATCCGAAAATACAAACGATATAATTGCCGCTTTTGTAAACGATGAGTGCAGGGGCGTTGCACAACCTGTTTTTCGGGAAGCAAATGGCAGATATATTTGTTATCTGATGATTTACAGCAACCAAACGGTAGAGAGCATTACTTTTAAAGTTTATAATGCCAATGCTGATCAAATTGAAACAATTCCTGTGAATATGGATTTTGCGGTAAATGGCGTTGTTGGTAATGCTGAAACACCTTATATTTGGGCAAATCCAATTCTTAGTAACGAAGTGCAACTGCTAAAATTTGGTTTTTTGGGGCAAGAAAATGAAGCCTTGATTAGCGACAGCAGTATTCGAATTACAGTTAGCGAAGGTACTGATTTGGCTAAACTTATACCTGTTTTTGAACTTTCTGAGGGTGCTTCGCTCTTTTTTGGAGGCAAATTGCAACAAAGTGGGGTTGGCGAAATAGATTTTTCCGAACCTGTTGTGGGCTTAGTTCTTGCAGAAGACAATAAAACACAGAGGGAATATTTTTTTACTGTTATTGCATTGCAGGAAAAACTTCCGGCAAGCAACGCTATAACTCCCGACGGAGATAATCTAAACGACTTTTGGATAGTTGAAAACGTTGAATCTTATGCAGGGTTTGAACTGTATATTTTCAATACTTCTGGTTTGGAAGTCTATAAAACAACTAATTACCAAAACGATTGGGACGGAACGTATAAAGGCAATCCGCTTCCTAAAGGTACTTATTATTATTTGTTCCGCAGCAATGCAATTACGTATAAAGGTATCATCACAATTCTAAGAAAATGAAAAAAATAATTAGTATAATAAGCCTTTGTTTTTTTCTACAAACGCTCAATGCTCAGCAAAGTACAAGTCTTAACCTGTATGCGCAAAACATGTTTTTATACAACCCTGCAGCTGCCGGATTTAACACCAATTTTCATGCATTTATGCACCATGTTAGCAGCACTGCTGAGTTTGAAGATGCTGCGCAAAATCTTGTATTTGGTGCCCACGGTTCGGTGGCCGAAAATATGGGGATAGGTGCTTTGGTAACGGCCAATAGTTATGGGCTTTTCGAAAACCAACAGGCGCTATTTGCCTATTCGTATCGCATTAAATTAGGTGAGAAGAATGCACTAAGGTTTGGTATTTCTGCTGGAGCTCAAAAAAGTTTTTTAAATTCGTCGAAACTGGTTGTTTTCGACAACGGAGATGCCAATTTGCTACCTGAATTGTATACAAAGGCGGGTTTTTTCACCGGTTTTGGGCTTAATTTGACTTTTCAAAACATAAATTTGGACCTTAGCGCTCCAAACTTGTACGATACTCAAACCCAACAAACATTGGAGGTTATGGCTGGAGGATTATCGTATAATCTGTTGGCAATGAATAAGAGCCTTTTGGTTCAGCCATCGGTATTTGTAAAAATGGATAAAAACAGTCCGATGATACTGGATGGCAACTTACTCGTTTCTTTTAAGCAAATGGTTTGGATTCAAGCCGGTTATAGGCATAATCGTGGTATTATGGCTGGTATGGGAATTGCCATTAAAGGAATGGGTATTGCTTATGCTTACGGATTTAATACCGGTGTTCTGTCGCAACTTGCAGGTGGATCGCACGAAATTATGGTTTCGTTTCAAAAGTAAAATCTTTATTTATACAGCAAGTTAATTATCTTAGCCCTGTCGTATTATACAGCGACAGGGTTTTTTTTGCGATGAATACAGTCCAATTTGAACGCTTTGGTATGTTTTTTATATTCGTATAAAGACCAACGCCCATAGCCTTCAAAATGATAATATGAATGCTCCTGATTTTTTAAAATTATTTTTGAAATGCTTTGGCAAAAAGTATATTCTTTAGCGCTATTATTAACTTAAAAAAAATCTTAGTCTGTAGTTAAGGAATAATTTGTTACGAAAACTTATTTTTCCTTAGCCCGATTTATGGTTACAGGCAAAGAGAAGCAATCCGACTTAGTTTGTCTAAGCCCGAAAATTCTAAACCGGAGAAGCTACACAAAGTGGAGTGGTTCTTGATTATTGATAAGTAGAAATGGTTTTGAATATATAAGGAGTTTAAATTTTTTGATTATTTTTCAAAAAACTATCCTGTTTAGAGATTGATTAATTGGTACATTTTTCCTAATTTGCTGACAAAAATTGAATATGGCCGCATATCAAGTTATCAACGACGATATAACCAAGCTGAAAGTAGATGCAATAGTAAATGCAGCAAATAATTCGTTGCTTGGCGGTGGTGGTGTAGATGGTGCAATACACCGTGCTGCCGGAAAAGAATTGCTCGAAGCTTGTCTGCTTTTAGATGGTTGTCAGACGGGCGACGCCAAGGTAACACCCGGTTTTCTTATCCCGGCAAAATATATAGTACACACCGTTGGGCCAGTATGGAGTGGTGGCCAAAGAAATGAAGAAATTCTTCTGGCAGATTGCTACCGTCGTTCGCTCGAAATTGCTTGTGCCCTAAAGTGCAACTCTATTGCTTTTCCGAATATTAGCACCGGTGTTTACGGTTTTCCTAAATTTAAAGCGGCCAGAGTGGCTTTAGATGCTGTAAATTTGTATTTTAAAAAGAGCAAAAACTATACTATACAGGAGGTTTATTTTGTTTGTTTCGATGATATTAATTTTCAGATTTATAAAGATATGCTTTCTAAAATCTAAAAATCCGTTGCAACTTTATCAGATGCAACGGATAATTGATTCCCTTATTTTAGTTTAAAAGATTTTGTAGCTTCAAAAAGTTCTTTTTTAAACATACTTAGTTGATTTTCCTTTTCTTGGGCACTCCATTGTAACATTTCGCCCATATAGTCTGCAACTTCGTTTAATTCTGAGGGTATTTCGTTTACAAAAAAGTGAATTTTTCCTGTTCTTCGAACAAAATAGTCGCTAATTGTAAGTGACATTTCGCAATTTACGGCATACCAAACTTCGGCTTGTAACCAGCTTTTTTTACTGTCGCGATGTTCGCGGTAATAGTCGAAAGCTTTCTCGTTTAAAGCATCAATATTATTACCATATCTGTAAAATAGTTTTTTATAGTCTTCTACACTGATTCCAGTGGATTTTATTTCATCGTATTTCGCATCTGCATATTCTATTAAATAATGCACTTCAGGCGAAAAGTTAAACTCGCCACCAGAGAGTTTAATCTTTTTCGTTTGGCATTTTTTAAATGTACGTTCCGTTTTTTCCGTAATTCTTTCAACTACAATGTCTACTACTTTTTTTGCCATGATTCTGTAGCCTGTAAGTTTTCCGCCTGCAATGGAAAGCAAACCACTCTCGGAATAAAATATTTCGTCTTTTCGGGATAATTCAGATGGATCTTTTCCATCTTCGTGAATCAGCGGACGAACTCCTGACCAAACCGATTCAATATCATCTACGTTCAAATTGGCTGTTGGCGCTATGCGGTTAATTGCTTTAACCAAATAATCGGCATCTTCGTAAGTAACGGTTGGTTTGTCGAGATTTTCCTGATAATTTGTATCAGTAGTACCAATGTAAACCACATTAAAACGCGGTATGGCAAACACCATGCGGTTATCTCCCACGTCGAAATATATGGCGTGATTTAAATTGAATTTGGATTTGGGCACAACAATATGAATTCCTTTTGTGTGATGCAGTGTTTTTCCTTTTTTTGATTTGTCCATTAGGCGCAATTCATCTACCCAAATGCCGGCTGCGTTTACTGTTTCGGGTGCATTTATGCTATAAGTTTCGCCGCTCAACATGTCTTTTACCAATGCACCGGTTATTTTGCCGTCGGCGTAAGTAAATTCCTCTGCTTTTACGTAATTAACACACAAAGCACCATATTCAACTGCCTTTTTCAGGGCTTCAATGGTTAATCGCGAATCGTCTGTTTTATATTCGTAATATAAGGCACCTGATTCGAGCATTTCACTGTCGATTAAAGGTTCCTTTTGCACCGTTTCTTCGCGCGTGAGCATTCTTTTGTGTTCACTTTTTTTCACTCCGGCAAGGTAGTCATAAAGCATAAGGCCTATAGATGTTGTAAAGCTTCCCAAGGAACCATTTTTAACGATGGGCAGAATCATTTTTTCTGGTATTACAATATGTGGAGCGTTTTGGTGCACAATTTCTCGTTCGCGACCAACTTCGTGAACAAGGCCAAATTCGAGATGCTCCAGATATCTTAATCCACCATGCACTAATTTAGTAGACCGACTGCTGGTTCCCGAAGCAAAATCGCTTTTTTCAACTAGGCCTACTTTTAAGCCTCGCAAAGCTGCATCAAGAGCTATACCGGCTCCAGTTATTCCACCTCCGATAACGAGCAAATCCAAAGGCCCTTTGCTCATTTTTTCGATAATAGATTTGCGTTTCTGTGCCGAAAATTTCAGGTTATCTTTCATTTTTTCTTTTCAATTTAGTTTTTCTTCTTTAGTTATCTGTAGTTTATATTTTGTATTCTCAGTAGTATATCGATGTATTTTTAAATTAATGTATTTGCATTAGGTAAATCATGCTATAATTTCTATTTTTGTTTTTTAAAAATGGAATTTTTTCTGCATATCAAATATATGAATAAATATTTATTAAATACAGGACTTTTATTAGCTTTTGTATATTTATTATTTGGGTCATGCGCTCAAGTAGGGTCTATTTCGGGTGGCGAAAAAGATACTTTGCCTCCGATACCAATTAAGTTTTCCCCGGATTTTGGAATTACACGATTTGATGATGATAAAATTTTTATCAGATTTAATGAGTATTTCGAACTTAAAGATGTTTTCAATCAATTTGTTGTTTCGCCGCCATTGGAAGAAATGCCGGAAGTAAAGCTTAAGGGAAAAGTGCTGGAAATCCGGATTTTAGGCGATTTGAAGTCTGAAACAACTTATAATTTCGATTTTAATCAATCGGTTGCCGATTTTACTGAAGCAAATGTTTTGAATGGTTTTCAGTATGTTTGCTCAACCGGCGATTTTTTGGATACCATGCAAGTTTCAGGAGTTTTAAAGGATGCTCGTACAATGGAGCCTGTAGAAGCTGCCTATGTTTATTTATATAGATATTTTAACGATACTGTGCCTGCCAAAGTACTTCCCGACTATTTAGCCAAATCCAATAAGCGTGGCGAATTTAGAATTAGAAATGTGGCTATGGGTAAATACTATGTTTTTGCACTTAAAGACATGAATACAAATTTAAAGTATGATCAAACCATTGAGAAAATTGCCTTTCTGTCGGGACAAATAAATACATCTGTTAAACAAATTCAGGTGGTTGACACTTTAACTTTCGATTCATTAGTTTTTGGAAAACGCAGAAAAGTAATTGATACTATTGAAGTACAGGAAATTATCAGGTATACCGATTTTCGATTTCTCCCTGATAGTATTGAACTTTTTATGTTTGATGAAGATGATGAAAATCAATATATTAAAAATGCTAAGCGATTCATGCCGGGAGCTATCAGCCTAAGCATGAAGAGGCCCGTTACGAAAGATTTTTCTATTGATTTTTATACAGGAAAATTATTGAAAAAAGAATTATTGCATGACTGGAACGAACAAAAAGATTCACTTGTGTTATGGATACTGAATAGCGATGTGGTAGCACGCGATACAATTGGCTTATATGTGAATTATCTGAAGCAAGATTCATTAAAAAAGTGGGTTAAAACTACTGATACCCTTAAAATGGGTTTTGATTTTGAAAAGCTGTCTGATGAAAAAGAAAAATCAGAAAGAGGAAAAGAATCTGCGCAAAATATACAGAAATTGTCTGATTTGCAGGTGAAAATACTAAACATTAAGCAGAACTTTTTAGATGTAAATCAAAATATTAAAATTCAAAGCAATATTCCCTTACAAAAATATAATGCCATGCATGTATTGCTTTTTGAATTGGCCGATTCTCTTGTAAAAAAATATGATCAGAAACGTTTAAAATCAGGTGTTTTTATGGATGAGACTTCTTCCGGAATTACCGAAGCTCGCAGAATTTCGGCAACGGGTGTTAAAGCAGTATTTGCCAATGAAAAGTCTACAAATGTATCTGTAAAATCGCTCAACTTTGATTTGAAGAAGGCTCCGGTACTAAAATATAATGAGTTGAAGGATACTCTTTTTATTGAGTTTGATGCCGCAGATGTTAAATCCAAAGATACTTTGAAGTTTGTTTTAAATTATCAAATGAAATTGCTCATTGGTGAACAGCCATTTGCCGACACAATGGAGCTGGCCATGGAACGTTCGGTTTTTGAAGTTTTCGGAACGAAGGTAAAATTTGAATTGCTTCCGGTTGATTCAGTAAAGCGTAGTTATGAATTGAAATTTAAGGCCATCAATGATGGACGTAAATATGCATTAATTTTCCCCCAAAAATGGGCAACCGATATTTTTGGTCATTTGCCGGATAGTTCATATAACGAATTTTTAGTTCGTCCGGATGATTATTATGGAAATTTAGTTTTAAATTTGAAGAAACAGCCCAATGAATTATTATTTGAATTGAGTGAAGAAAAGGGTGAGATTGTAAGAAAATTGACTCTGACTGAGAAAAATGTATTAAGTATTGAGAAATTGCCTCCCGGAAAATACGTGATTAATGCATATTCCGATGCAAACAAAAATGGTAAATGGGATACCGGCGATTTTAAAGCAAATCGACAACCAGAAAAGGTTTATTTATTGAAAAAAACATTAACAATACGCTCGGGCTGGGATACTGAAGAAGATTGGGATTTTTCTAAAAAATAAATTATGTCGGTAATAATGGAATTCGCTATTTTTCCAACGCGAAAGGCAGAGAGCCTGAGCACTGAAGTTGCTAAAGTTGTAGCTTTTATTAAGTCAACGGGCTATTCTTATACTTTGGGAGCTATGGGAACAACCATAGAAACGCCCGGAATGGAAGAAGCTACCGAAATATTGCTTAAGTCGCAACAAATTTTGGCCGCTTCTGCTGATAGGGTTTATTGTACTGCCAAATTCGATATTGTAAATAAACCAGGCATGCGTATGCATGAAAAAATTGCTTCTGTTCAAAAAAAGATAGGTGAAGTGCAAAAATAGAATTTTGAGACATATTGTGCTCATTTTGTTATTTTTAAATTTATCCACTTTAGGCTTTGCGCAATGTGGCGGAAAAAATTTTGCCTACAAGGTGGGTGAAAAAATTGACTATAATATTGCCTATAGCTTAGGTTTTATATGGGTTGATGCCGGAAAAGTTTCTTTCGAAGTAAAGAGAGCTTATTACCGGGGTAAACCAGTTTTACACTTTTATAGTTTTGGAACCAGTTTACCAAATTACGACTGGTTTTTCAGGGTACGCGACGTATGGGAGTCTTATTCTGATACTTGTTGTATTAAACCTTACTATTTTTACAGAAATTCAGAAGAGGGTTCCTATCGCGCTAGGGATAAATACTGGTACGACTATGAGCATCAAAAGGTTTATGTGGAAACTCAAAACTCAAATAAATCTCTTCTCCTAGATACGCTTCAAATTATGCCTTGTTTGCTCGATTTAATGAGTGGAATTTATTATGTTCGTAATGTCGATTTTGGTAAGTTAAAGATAAATGATAAAATTGATTTACAATTTATTCTCGAAAACGAAGTTTTCGACAAGCTCTACGCCAGATATCTTGGGCTCGAAGAAATTACCCTACACGATGGTCAAAAGTATATGTGTTACAAAATTAGGCCATACCTCGTAGAAGGGACTATATTTGAGGGTGGAGAAAAGATGAGTGTTTGGATTTCGAGTGATGGAAATAACGTTCCTATTTTGGTTGAAGCTGAAGTACTCGTGGGCTCTATTAAAGCTGAAGTTCAAAAAGTATCAGGACTAAAATATCCATTTAAACCCATGGGAAAATAGTAATTATTTTGTGCTTTTCTGATAAAAGAAATTAACTTTGCCAGTCCAAAAAATTTACATGTATGGAAGATAAAAGCGAATTATTGAATTCCGAAGAACGTTCACTCAATTTTATTGAACAAATTGTTGAAACTGATATACAGAACAAAAAAAATAAGGGTCTGGTTTATACTCGTTTTCCACCTGAACCTAATGGCTATCTGCATATTGGACATGCCAAATCGATTGTCTTAAACTTTGGTGTTGCACAAAAATATGGTGGTAAAACCAATTTACGCTTCGATGACACCAATCCGGTTACAGAGGATACTGAATATGTGGATTCCATACAAGAAGACATTAAATGGCTTGGCGCTGAGTGGGTGGGTGAAGCCCGCTACGCAAGCGATTATTTTGAACAACTCTACCAATGGGCCGAAAAAATAATTCTTGACGGTAAGGCCTATGTGGATGATCAATCGGCTGAAATTATTTCGCAGCAAAAAGGAACTCCCACGCAGCCCGGAACTGAAAGTCCTTATCGCAGCCGGTCGGTTGAAGAAAATTTAGATCTTTTCAGACGCATGCGTGCCGGCGAATTTAAAAACGGCGTAAAGGTATTGCGTGCAAAAATTGATATGGCTTCGCCCAATATGCACATGCGCGACCCTATAATGTACCGCATTTTGCATGCCCATCATCACCGCACCAGAGATCAGTGGTGCATTTATCCAATGTACGATTACGCACACGGACAGTCGGATTATATCGAAGGGATTACCCATTCACTCTGTACGCTCGAATTTGAAGTTCACAGACCGCTATACGACTGGTTTCTGGAACAAATTTATACCCAGGAAACAGTTAGACCTCGTCAGATTGAATTTGCTCGCCTCAACCTGAATTATACCGTGATGAGCAAACGCAAACTGCTCGAATTGGTTAACAAAAAGCTGGTAAACGGCTGGGACGACCCACGCATGCCCACCATTACCGGATTGCGTCGAAGAGGTTATACTCCCGAAGCCATAAGAACGTTTGCCGACAGAATAGGTATTGCCAGACGAGACAACATTATTGATGTTGGTCTGCTGGAATTCAGCATCAGGGAAGATTTGAACAAAAAAGCCACACGTGTAATGGCGGTTTTGGACCCGATAAAACTGGTGATTGATAATTATCCAAACGGAAAAGAAGAATGGCTGGAGACTGAGAATAATCCAGAAGATGAAAGCGCAGGTAAAAGAAAAATTCCCTTTGGACGTGAATTGTTTATCGAGCGCGACGATTTTATGGAAAATCCGCCTAAAAAATACTTCCGCCTTAGCCCCGGAAACGAGGTACGCCTTAAAAGTGCTTATATTATTAAATGTGTGAATGTTGAAAAAGATGAAAATGGCGTAATAAAGCTTATTCATTGTACTTACGATGAGGAGTCGCGCAGCGGAAGCGGCACAGAAGCCAGCAAACGAAAAGTTAAAGGCACTTTGCACTGGGTTTCGGCACAACATGCTATTGATGCTGAGGTACGTTTATACGACCGCCTCTTCAACGATCCCGACCCTGCCGGACATAAAGACGTTGATTTTAAAGAGTTTCTAAATCCGGACTCTCTTACCATTCTGAAAAATTGTAAACTAGAGCCAATGCTGGCAAACGCTAAAGCCGGAGAAGGTTTTCAGTTCCAACGATTAGGATATTTTAGCGTGGATAAAGACTCTATGCCCAACAATTTGTTATTTAATAAAACAGTCGGATTAAAGGATGCTTGGGCCAAGGAAATGGTCAAAGAATAATCTGCTTTCCATATAATTTTGCCCCGATAGTTTTTTGCTGTCGGGGTAGGAAAGAACCTAAGTAAAGTTTTATGCCTGAAGAAAAAACCATTTATTTTATTTCAGATTTACATTTAGGTTTTCCCGACGAAGAAAGCAGTCGACAAAGGGAAAAGAAAATTGTGCAATGGCTGACTCAAATTCAGGCTAATTGCGATGAACTTTTTTTGGTGGGCGACGTTTTTGATTTTTGGCACGAATGGAAATACGTTGTACCCAAGGGCTATAACCGATTTTTGGGAAAACTTGCAGAATTTACTGATGCTGGAATTACGGTTCATTTTTTTACCGGTAATCACGATATATGGGCTTATGACTATTTGAGTAGTGAAATTGGCCTGAAAATTCACAAAACAGCCCTGAAAATGGAACGACAAAGCCGCCAAATCTATATCGCTCATGGTGACGGACTTGGGCCGGGTGATTGGAATTACAAGTTACTCAAAAAAATATTTACATCTTCAATGTTACAATGGCTTTTTGCCCGCTTACACCCCAATTTTGCTATGTCCTTTGGATTAAGCTGGTCGAGAAGCAGTCGCAACCGCGAAAAATACTTGCCATTTCTCGAAGAAAATGAATGGCTCATTCAGCATTCGAGAGCAGTGCTATTATCAGAACATTTCGATTATTTTATCTACGGACATCGCCATGTACCCTCGTTTTATACGCTAAACGAAAAATCTGTGTACATCAATCTTGGTCAATGGATTAACCAATTCCATTTCGGGCTGATGCAGAACGGTAAAATTACGCAGGAGAAAGCGGAAATATAGGAACTGTTTATTCGTTTATTCGTTTATTTGATTATTCAAGTCTTTTGAAATCAGTTTTATTAATTCGGTTTCAGTGGGCAAATACAGCATATAGCGTTTTGCCAAAAGTTGTTGATTGTCATGCAAAACCGAATATTTTACAACGGTTTCGTCTTTGTCGGCACACAACAAAATACCCTAGTTCGTCAAAAGCTGTATCGAAACAGTTGGGAGGTCGGTTCTACCGCCGTCCGAGCATTCTTGCAGGCTCCTGCCTGC
>DYOH01000003.1 GCA_020720625.1 Acetofilamentum sp.
ACAGCATTTTATAAAAATCAACGCTGGCAGGGTTTTTAGACTAGACTCATATATGCTTAAAAAAAGAAAAAACTTTAATCTTCTTCTTGTTCGTCTGCGTAATCTTTTAATAGTTTTTCCTGAACCTCGCCTGGGATTTGAGCATATTCTGCAAATTCCATTGTATAGCTGGCTCTACCACTAGTAATTGAGCTTAAAACAGTAGAATATCGATACATCTCAGCAAGCGGCACTCTGGCTGCAATCTTTTCAAAACCCTTTTCGCTCGACATACCCATAATAATTGCTCTTCTTCCTTGTAAATCACTCATTACATCACCCATCTTATCACTTTGTACCATTACCTCTACATTATATATAGGTTCCATAATTTTGGGGCTTGCCTTTTTAAAAGCTTCAGAAAATGCTTTGGCGCCTGCCAATTTAAACGAAATCTCGTTAGAATCAACCGGGTGCATTTTTCCATCATACACATAAACTCTAATTCCGCGGGCATAACTACCTGTAAGCGGACCAAATTCCATTTTCTCCATTATACCTTTTAATATTGCCGGCATAAATCTGGAATCTATAACTCCACCAACAATACAGTTATAATATACCAATTTTCCACCCCAAGCCAAGGGATATTCTTGTTTATCTCTAATGTTTACAGTAAGTTCACCTCCGTCTACTTTAAAAGTTTTGGTATCTGGTTTATTGTCATCATGTGGTTCAATAACCAAATGAACCTCACCAAACTGTCCGGCACCGCCAGATTGTTTTTTGTGTCTGAAATATGCAGTCGCAACTTTTGTAATGGTTTCGCGATAGGGTATTTTAGGAACTACAAATTCGGTTTCAATTTTATGTTCATTTTCTAAATACCATTTTAAAGTAATTAGGTGAAACTCTCCCTGTCCATGAATAATTAATTGTTTTAGTTCTTTCGAATATTCCAGAATATAAGTTGGGTCTTCCTGTACAATTTTTTGCAGGGCTTCGCCTAATTTTTCATCGTCAGCTTCGTTTTTCGCTTTTATGGCCGTTCTATATCTTGCACGCGGAAATTTAATTGCCGGAAATTTTACATCAAAATCTTTACCGTTTAATGTATGATTTGTTTTGGTTTCTTTGAGTTTTACTGTTGCACCAATGTCTCCGGCTTTCAATTCTGTAACTTTTTCTCTGTTTTTACCAGCTACTACAAACAATTGCGAAAGTCTTTCTTTGTTTTGTCTGAACATATTTACCAAATCATCGCCTTCTTTTATGATGCCCGACATTACTTTAAAGAACAAAACCTCCCCTAAATGATGTTCTACAGATGTTTTAAACACAAAAATACTTGTCGGATTGGTTTCCGAACATACAACACCAATACCATTCTCGTCTACTGGCGCTTTCGAATCCGAAGGAAGTGGTGCTGTAGTGGTAATAAAATCCATTAATCTTTGTATTCCCATACTTTTCTTACCCGAAGTACAAAATACCGGAAATATATGTCGGCATTTAAGACCAATTCTTATTCCTGCACGCATTTCGTCTTCGTCAAGAGTTCCTTTCTCAAAGAATTTTTCCATCAATTTATCGTCGTTCTCTGCTGCAGTTTCTACTAGTGCATTATGGTACTCATCGGCCCTGTCTTTTTCTGAATCCGGAATTTCTAAAACATCGCGTTTGCCTTCTTTGTTCCATTTGTACATTTTCATTTTCAATACATCTACTACTGCATCGAAAGCTTCTCCGACGTTTACAGGATACTGAACAACCGTAACTTTAGCTCCGAAAGCATTTTTCGCATCATCGATTGTTTTTTCAAAGTTCGCTTTATCGTGGTCTAATTGATTAAAAGCCAATATTACCGGTTTATTTAAATTACTGATATGTCTCCACTGAATTTCAGTACCTACTTCAATACCTTGTGCAGTATTAATAACCATTATTGCCGCATCTGTTACATGCAAGGCCGAGAACATATTACCCACAAAATCATCAGAACCAGGTACATCAATAAAATTAATTTTCTTATTATTCCATTCGGCATATAATACCGTAGATAAAACGGAGCTTCCTTGTATGTGCTCAATCTCATGATAATCAGATACAGTGTTTTTTCCTGCAATATCTCCGCGTCTTTGAACTACTCCCGATTCAAAAAGCATAGCTTCGGCGAGGGTTGTTTTGCCCGAGCCGGAATTTCCTACCAAGGTGATATTTTTAATTTCATCAGTTTTATAAATCTTCATTTTCTTATTTTTTTAAAATTGAATGATGATAAAATATTTGTGTACTATAAAATTTACAATAATTTAACTAATTATCCGGTTGCCAAAAATAGTAAAATTTTGATAATTTCAAATTTTTTCTTACACAATAATGCATTAGAAACATAAAAATTAGAGTAAGTCTAAATAAGAAGAATGAAAAGAAATTGTTAAATATGTAAATGCATTATCGACTAAAAAAATAATCTGAGGGATAAAAAACAGAAATTGAAATATTTTATCACTAAAAAAAAATTGCATGAAAAGAAATTAGTTATATCTTTGCACTCCGAATTTCAGAATGAATAAACTATTAGTAAAATGCCTACAATTCAACAGTTAGTTAGAAAGGGTAGAAAAGAAATAAACGACAAAAGCAAGGCTCCTGCTTTAGATGCATGCCCTCAAAGAAGAGGTGTGTGTGTGCGCGTTTATACAACTACCCCCAAAAAGCCTAATTCTGCTATGAGAAAGGTAGCCAGGGTTAGACTTACAAACGGGAAAGAAGTAAATGCCTACATTCCCGGCGAGGGACACAATCTGCAAGAACACTCAATTGTTCTTATACGCGGTGGCAGGGTAAAAGACTTACCCGGTGTAAGATACCACTTAGTTAGAGGAACACTCGACTCTGCTGGTGTAAATGACAGAAAACAAGGTCGTTCTAAGTATGGAGCAAAAAGACCTAAAGTTAAGAAGTAAAACGTAAACAAGAATGAGAAAGGCAAATCTAAAGAAAAGACCGATCCAGGAAGATTCTCGTTTTAAAGACAAACTAGTTACTCAGTTTGTTAATAATATGATGGAAAGCGGTAAAAAAAGTGTGGCGTTTCGAATTTTCTACCAAGCAATGGACATCATTGAAAGTAGAATGAAAGACGAAACAAAATCAAGCCTCGAAATCTGGAAAAAAGCACTAGAGAACGTTACTCCTTCTGTAGAAGTAAAAAGTAGACGTGTTGGTGGAGCTACTTTTCAGGTCCCGACAGAAATTCGCGCGGACAGAAAAGTTTCTATTAGTATGAAAAACCTGATATTATTTGCCCGCAAGAGAGGTGGCAAATCAATGTCTGATAAACTTGCTGCCGAAATTATGGCCGCATACAACGAAGAAGGTGGTGCTTTTAAGAAAAAAGAAGACACTCACAGGATGGCAGAAGCAAACAAAGCATTTGCTCATTTTAGATTTTAATTTTTATTTGAAGGCGTAAAAAGAAAATGGCAAAGGATTTGAAATTTACCCGGAATATCGGGATTATGGCTCACATTGATGCCGGAAAAACTACTACTACAGAAAGAATTTTGTTCTATACCGGTATTACTCACCGCATTGGTGAAGTTCATGATGGAAATGCCACCATGGACTGGATGGTTCAAGAACAAGAGAGAGGCATCACAATTACATCTGCTGCAACTACTACTTTTTGGAAATATCAAGGGCAGGAATACAAAATTAATATTATCGACACTCCCGGACACGTTGACTTTACTGTAGAGGTTGAACGTTCGTTACGTGTTTTAGATGGTGCTGTTGCGGTTTTTTGCGCTGTTGGTGGCGTAGAACCTCAATCAGAAACCGTTTGGCGTCAGGCAATAAAATACGGAGTGCCAAGAATGGCTTTCGTGAACAAAATGGACCGCACAGGAGCCGATTTTTTTGGTGTGGTTAACCAAATTCGCGAAAGACTAGGATCAAATCCTATTCCTATGCAAATCCCTATCGGTGCTGAAGATACTTTTAAAGGTGTTATTGATCTTATCGAACGTAAAGCAATTGTTTGGGTTGAAGATCAAGAAATGGGAATGAAATATGAGTTACAAGACATTCCCGAAGACTACATCGAAATCACCGAAGAGTGGAGAGAAAAATTAATTGAAGCTGTTGTCGAATCAGACGACCATTTATTAGAAAAATTCTTCGAAGACCGCGATTCTATTACGGTAGAAGAATTTATGGCCGCTACTCGCAAAGCTACAATCGAACACAAGATAGTTCCTGTATTTGCTGGCTCTGCTTTTAAAAATAAAGGTATCCAGCGTTTGCTCGATGGTGTGGCCGCATTAATGCCAAGCCCTCTCGATATCGAGCAAGTTAAAGGCATTAACCCCGAAACTGATGAGGAAGCCTTTAGAAATGCAGATGATGATGAGCCTTTATCTGCCCTTGCCTTTAAAATTGCCACCGACAGATTTATCGATAAACTTACATTTATCAGGGTTTATTCGGGTAAATTAACTGCGGGTTCTCAGGTATTTAATCCCAGAACAGGTAAAAAAGTAAGAGTCTCTCGTTTATTTCAAATGCACGCCAATAAACAAAATCCGGTTGAATTTATCGGTGCTGGTGATATCGGTGCGGCAGTTGGCTTAAAAGACATTAAAACAGGTGATACTCTTTGCGACGACGATCACCAAATTGTTTTGGAAAGTATGACTTTTCCTGACCCTGTATTAGGTATTGCCATTGAACCTAAATCGCAAAACGATTTAGATAAATTAGGCATAGGTATGAGTAAACTCGCCGAAGAAGACCCTACATTTAGCGTTAGATCTGACCACGATACTGGTCAAACGGTTATTTATGGTATGGGTGAACTTCACCTTGAAATCCTGATTGACCGCTTAAAAAGAGAATTTAATGTGGAGTGTAATATCGGTCAACCACAAGTTACGTATAAAGAAGCAATAACTAAAACCATCGAACATCGCGAAGTATTTAAAAAGCAGTCGGGTGGTAGAGGTAAATTTGCCGATATATATGTAAAAATTGGTCCGGCAGATGCAGGTATTACTGGTTTACAGTTTGTCGACGAAATTAAAGGTGGTTCAATTCCAAAAGAATTTATTCCTTCTGTAAGAAAAGGTTTCGAAGAAGCAATGGGTAATGGCCCATTAGCAGGTTATCGCTTAGATAGCATGAAAGTCGTTCTTTTCGATGGTTCATTTCACAACGTGGACTCAGACGCATTATCGTTTGAGTTGGCTGCAAAATATGCTTTTAGAGAAGCCACAAAAAAAGCAGCTCCCGTTTTATTAGAACCAATCATGAAATCGGAAGTAAGTACACCCGAAGAATATATGGGAGATATTATTGCCGACTTAAACAGAAGAAGAGCCCATATTGATGGTATTGACGATAAAGCAGGTGCAAAAATTATCAGAGCTTTTGTTCCTCTTGCCGAAAAATTTGGCTATGTTACCGTATTACGTAACATGTCGAAAGGTCGCGCATCGTCTACAATGGAATTTGCCCGTTATGAGGAGGTTCCAGGAAATATTGCCAAAAATGTGCTCGAAAAAGTAAACAAATAATTTTAAAAAATTATGGCTCAAAAAATCAGAATTAAATTAAAGTCTTTTGATCACAATTTGGTTGATAACTCAGCCGAAAAAATCGTGAAGACAGTTAAAGCTACAGGAGCAATGGTTAGCGGGCCTATTCCGCTACCAACACATAAGAGAATTTTTACCGTTTTGCGTTCTACGTTTGTAAATAAAAAATCCAGAGAACAGTTTGAGTTGTCGTCTTTTAAAAGATTAATAGACATATACAGCTCAACACCAAGAACTATTGACGCATTAATGAAATTAGAGCTACCCAGCGGTGTAGAAGTTGAAATTAAAGTTTGATAATTTTAAAGAAGGACAAGATGCCTGGATTAATTGGAAAAAAAATTGGGATGACCTCTGTTTATGATGAAAACGGAAAATATGTGCCATGTACGGTGATAGAAACCGGCCCATGTGTGGTTACCCAGATTAAAACTCAGGAAAACGACGGATATAGCGCAGTTCAGTTAGCATTCGACGATAAAAGGGAAAAGAACACAACTGCTCCACTTATCGGACATTTTAAAAAGGCTAATACAACTCCCAAGCGCAAATTAGTAGAATTCAAAGACGCTCCTGAAGATTGGAAACTTGGTGATGTAATCACCGTTGATTACCTAAAAGATGATGTTTTAGTGAACGTTGTGGGATATACCAAAGGCAAAGGATTTCAGGGCGTTGTAAAACGTCATGGTTTTAGTGGCGTAGGTGGCAGCACACATGGTCAGCATAACAGACTCAGAGCTCCCGGTTCACTTGGTGCTTCTTCTTTCCCCTCTCGTGTATTTAAAGGAATGAGAATGGCCGGAAGAACTGGTAACCAAAGAACTAAAGTAATGGATTTACGTATTTTAAAAGTTGTTCCTGAACACAACCTGCTTATTGTAAAAGGTTCGGTACCAGGAGCAAAAGGATCATATTTAATTATTGAAAAATAATGGAATTAGCTGTATTAGATATCGCAGGAAAAGATACCGGCAAGAAAGTAGAGCTCAAAGAATCTATTTTTAATATAGAACCCAATGAGCATGCTATCTATCTCGATGTAAAGCAATACCTTGCTAATAATCGTCAGGGAACTCATAAATCGAAAGAAAGAAATGAAGTTGCAGGTAGTACACGCAAACTAAAGCGTCAGAAAGGAACCGGAACGGCCAGAGCTGGTAGCATAAAATCACCTGTTTTTAGAGGTGGTGGTACAATGTTTGGACCAAGACCCAGAAATTATCGTTTCAAACTCAACCGAAAATTAAAGCAATTAGCCAGAAGATCTGCTCTCACTCTTAAAGCACAGCAAGGCAGCATTATTCTGCTTTCAAATGTAGAATTTCAGGAGGTTAAAACTAAAAAAATGGTTGAACTGAAACAAAATTTAAATATTGCAGATAAAAAATCACTTTTAATTTTATCAGAACCAAATAAAAACGTATATTTGTCATCGCGAAATTTGCCGGGTTCATTAGTTTTAACTTATTCAGAGTTAACAACTTATGATATCATGAACGCAAACTCGATTCTATTTGATGAAAGTGCTCTGCAAAAATTGCAGGAAAATTTGTAAAAGAAAAAAGAGATGGACATAATTATTAAGCCAATCATAACCGAAAAAATGACGATTCAAGGCGAAAAGTTGAATCGTTACGGTTTTATTGTAGACAAAAACGCGAACAAAATTGAGATTAAAAATGCCGTAAAAGAACTATACGGCGTTAATGTAGTAAGTGTAAATACTATTCGCTACAGTGGGAAAAACAAAATGAAGTATACCAAAACAGCTATCGTTCGTGGTACAACAAACGCCTTTAAAAAGGCAATTGTTACTTTGGTAAAAGGTGATAAAATTGATTTTTATAGCAATATTTAAAGAAAATGGGAGTACGTAAATTAAAACCGGTTACTCCGGGACAAAGACATAAGATCGCAAATACATTTTCAGAAATTACTACTAATAAACCTGAGAAATCTCTTTTAGAACCCCTTAAAAAATCGGGTGGTAGAAACAATTCGGGACGTAGAACTGCCAGATATATTGGTGGCGGACACAAACGTCAGTATCGAATCATCGATTTTAAAAGAGAAAAAGAAGGTGTACCTGCACTGGTAAAAACTATTGAATACGATCCAAATCGTACGGCTCGTATTGCACTATTGTTTTACAAAGATGGAGAAAAAAGATATATTATCGCTCCAAACGGACTACAAGTAGGTCAGGAAGTAGTTTCGGGATTAGGTGTTGCCCCGGAAGTTGGAAACAGTATGTATTTATCTGAAGTACCACTGGGAACCATTATTCACAATATTGAGTTACGCCCCGGACAGGGTGGAATCTTGGCCAGAAGCGCAGGTTCATATGCTCAATTAATGTCAAGAGATGGCAGATACGCCATCATTAAACTACCATCAGGTGAAACCAGAATGATTCTTACCACCTGTAAGGCTACTATTGGAAGTGTATCCAACTCAGATCACGGACTAGAAAGAAGTGGAAAAGCAGGTCGTTCGCGTTGGTTAGGTCGCAGACCAAGAACAAGAGGTGTTGCAATGAATCCGGTAGATCACCCCATGGGTGGTGGCGAGGGTCGTGCTTCAGGTGGACATCCGCGCTCACGTAACGGTATTCTTGCAAAAGGTCAAAAAACAAGATCACCGAAAAAAGCTTCTAATAAATATATTATTGAACGTCGTAAGAAATAAGAGAAATGAGTCGATCACTTAAAAAAGGACCTTATATCAATTTCAACTTGGAGAAAAAAGTTCTCGCATTAAACGAGTCAGGCAAAAAATCCGTGGTTAAGACATGGGCTCGCGCCTCAATGATTTCTCCGGATTTTGTTGGTCATACGATAGCCGTGCACAACGGTAATAAATTTATTCCGGTATACGTTACCGAAAATATGGTAGGACATAAACTGGGAGAATTTTCACCAACTAGAAATTTCCGTGGACACGGGGGTAAAAAGAAATAAATAAGAAAAAGGAGTAAACAGTCATGGGTAAACGTAAACATTTAAGAGCCGAGAGTCTCAAAGAACAAAGAAAAACCCAATATTTTGCCATGCTTAGAAATAGCCCTATTTCACCCAGAAAAATGAGATTACTGGCTGATATGATTAGGGGTGTTGAAGTTAATAAAGCACTTGATTATCTGAGATTTAATAAAAAGCATGCTGCCCGCCCGATGGAGAAATTATTACTTTCGGCCATAGCTAACTGGCAAAGAAAAAATGAAGGTATCAGAATCGAAGATACTGAATTGTATGTTTCCAGAGTAATGGTAGATGCTGGCAAAATGTTAAAGAGAATACAACCGGCTCCGCAGGGAAGAGCACACAGAATTCGCAAACGTTCCAATCACGTTACTTTATTTGTAGATCAATTGCAATATGAAGAAGAATTGGAAACCGCGCTTGAAAGTACAACAGAAGAATCTACAAATTAAGGAATTAATTAGATGGGACAAAAAACAAATCCGATTAGCAATAGATTAGGAATCATCCGCGGATGGGATTCTAACTGGTATGGCGGAAACAAATACGCCGATAAAATTGCTGAAGACGACAAGATACGTAAATATTTAAATGCACGTTTGGCCAAAGCCAGCATTGCCAAAATTATTATTGAACGTACTTTAAAATTAATCACCGTAACTTTACACTCGGCACGTCCGGGTATAATAATTGGAAAAGGCGGTGCCGAAGTTGATAAACTAAAAGAGGAACTAAAGAAAATTACCACAAAGGATGTTCAAATAAACATATTTGAAGTAAAACGTCCAGAATTAGATGCAGTAATTGTTGGTAATAATGTAGCCCGTCAAATTGAAGGCAGAGTAGCCTATCGTAGAGCAATAAAAACAGCTATTGCCTCAACAATGAGAATGGGTGCAGAAGGTATTAAAATTCAGATTTCAGGTCGTTTAAATGGTGCTGAAATGGCTCGTGCAGAAATTTACAAAGAGGGTAGAATACCTCTTCACACATTTAGAGCAGATATTGATTATGCCTCTGTAGAAGCGCTTACAAAAGTTGGATTAATTGGCGTGAAAGTATGGATTTTTAAAGGAGAAGTATACGGAAAAAGAGACTTATCTCCGAACATTGGTTTGAAACAAAATAAAACCAAAACAAAAACCAAACAACGCAGCAGTAGAAGGTAAAAAATTACAGTTAATAGTGTAAAGAAATGTTACAGCCCAAGAAAGTAAAATTTAGAAAGCGTCAAAAAGGCAAAATGAAAGGCGAAGCCCAGCGAGGACATGAGCTGGCATTTGGTTCTTTTGGGATTAAAGCCTTAGAATCAGCTTGGATAACAGGACGGCAGATTGAAGCTGCACGTCAGGCCGTAACACGTTATATGAAACGTGAAGGTCAGATTTGGATTCGCATTTTTCCTGATAAACCCATTACCAAGAAACCTGCAGAGGTTCGTATGGGTAAAGGAAAAGGTGCCCCCGAGATGTTTGTTGCCCCTGTTACACCGGGTAGAATACTATTTGAGGCCGAAGGTGTTCCTTTAGAAATTGCCAAGGAAGCACTTCGTTTAGCAGCTCAAAAATTACCAATCACAACCAAATTTGTGATGAGAAGAGATTATGTTGAATCATCAAAATCTGAATAATGAAAACCTCAGAAATCAGAGAACTTAGCACTCCGGAGTTATTAGAGAGAATTGATGAAGAGAAAGCCAAAATGGTGCGTATGAAATTAAATCATACTGTTTCTCCTCTTGATAACCCAATGCAAATACGTCATCTTCGCAAAACAATCGCTAAAATGATGACTGAAAAACGTAGAAGAGAACTTAATAAGGAAGATTAAGTAGAATGGAAAAACCAGTTAGAAATTTAAGAAAAGAAAGAGTGGGCATCGTTGTAAGCAACAAAATGGATAAATCCATCGTAGTAGCTGTAAAGCGCAAAATGCGTCATTCAATTTATGGTAAATTTATCAATAAAACTACCAAATTGATGGCTCACGACGAAAAAGGAGATGCCAATGTAGGGGATAAAGTCCGGTTAATGGAAACTCGTCCGCTAAGCAAAAACAAAAGATGGAGATTAGTAGAAATCGTTGAAAGAGTTAAGTAATCATGGTACAACAAGAAAGTAGAATGGCCGTTGCTGATAACAGCGGTGCAAAAGAGGTGCTGGTTATACGTGTATTAGGAGGAACTGGCAAACGTTACGCTACTGTTGGAGACAAAGTAGTGGTTACAGTAAAAAGTGCCTTACCTTCCAGCGACGTTAAGAAAGGTACCGTTTCAAAAGCTGTGGTTGTTAGAACAAAGAGAGAAATTCGTAGAGCTGATGGTTCATATATTCGTTTCGACGATAATGCCGTTGTATTGCTCAACGCCGCAGGTGAAATGAGAGGTACTCGTATTTTTGGTCCGATTCCACGTGAATTGCGTGCCGGATATATGAAAATTATTTCTTTAGCACCAGAAGTATTGTAAATAGTTAAGTTCAAAGAAATGCAAAAGAAATTACACATCAAAAAAGGTGATTTGGTATACGTAAATGCCGGAGAAGACAAAGGTAAAAAAGGACGCGTATTAGAAGTAATTACAAAAACAAGTCGCGCTATTGTTGAGGGCATAAACATTATTACCCGTCATACAAAACCAAATGCAAAACACCCACAGGGCGGACGCATTGAAAGAGAAGCGCCTATTCATATCTCTAACCTGGCGGTTGTTGATCCAAAATCAGGACAAGCCACCAGAATTGGAAGAAGAAAAAATCAGGAAGGCAAATTAGTCAGATACGCTAAAAAATCTGGGGAGGAAATTAAGTAATGGCTTACACACCGTTTTATAAACAAGAATACGCTGAAAGGATTGCACCTAAATTAATGAAAGATTTTGGTTACACCAGCGTGATGCAAGTTCCTAAACTTGAAAAAATTGTTATCAACCAAGGACTCGGTAAAGCTGTGGCTGATAAAAAAGTTATCGATGTGGCAATAGAGGAAATAACTGCCATTACTGGACAAAAGGCTGTAAAGACTCATTCGGTGAAAGATATTTCGAATTTTAAGTTGCGTAAAAATATGCCAATAGGGGCCAGAGTTACCTTACGGAGCGATAAAATGTACGAATTTTTGCATCGTTTGGTTGCTGTAGCATTACCTCGAATTAGAGATTTTCAAGGAATCAGCGCAAAATTAGATGGCAGAGGAAATTACACACTTGGTATTCAGGAGCAAATTATTTTTCCGGAAATTGATATCGATAAGATTTCATCATTAATGGGAATGAATATTACATTTGTAACATCTGCAAATACTGATGAGGAAGCATTTGCTTTATTAAAAGAATTTGGTTTACCCTTTAAAAAGAAGTAAGCATTATGGCAAAAGAATCAATGAAAGCAAGAGAAGTTAAACGAAAAAAACTTTTCGAGAAATATGCTGAAAAAAGAGCAAAATTGAAGGCAGAAGGAAATTTGGAAGCTTTAAGTAAACTACCAAGAAATTCTTCTTCTGTTCGTATGCACAATCGTTGTAGTATTACAGGTAGACCAAGAGGTTATATGAGACAATTTGGTATCAGCCGTATCACATTCAGAGAAATGGCATCAAAAGGTTTGATACCTGGTGTAAAAAAAGCAAGTTGGTAAATTTTATTTGGAAAGAAAATGACAGATCCTATAGCTGATTATTTAACAAGAATTCGCAATGCTGTGATGGCTCGCCACAAAGTGGTTGATATACCTGCTTCGAATATCAAAAAAGAGATGACCAAAATATTAATGGATAAAGGATATATTTTAGGTTATAAAGTTGTTGAAGACAATTTGCAAGGCATGATTAAAATTGCCTTGAAGTACGATCAAAAAAGTAAAGTTTCCGCCATTAAGAAACTTATCCGCGTAAGTAAACCGGGTTTGCGTAAATATGCAAATGCCGATAATTTGCCCAGAGTTTTAAATGGTTTAGGCATTGCTATTCTATCTACATCAAAAGGTGTAATTACAGAAAAAGAAGCTAAAACCTTAAATGTAGGTGGCGAAGTTATTTGTTACGTTTATTAAAAAAGAAAAACAATGTCACGAATTGGTAAATTACCCATTGAAATTCCGGCCAGCGTAAGTGTTTCTGTATCTAAATCTAACCTTGTTACAGTAAAAGGAAGTTTAGGTACTTTGGAGCAACAAGTAGATCCGGACATTACGGTTCAAATAGTAGAAAATCAAATTAATGTGATTCGTCCAACCGACCAAAAGCGTCATAGGGCAATGCATGGCTTATACCGTTCTTTAATAGCCAACATGGTTGAAGGTGTTTCTAAAGGATTTGAAACACAACAAGAGCTTGTTGGTGTGGGATACAGAGCTGCTCGGGAAGGACAAATACTTGAGCTCCAATTAGGCTATTCTCATCCAATTTTTATCGAACTTCCTAAAGAAATTATTCTGGAAGTAAAGGCTGAAAAAAGAGGTAACTCCTTTGTTATCTTAAAAAGCATGGATAAACAACTTTTGGGTCATGTGGCTGCTAAAATCAGATCTTTCAGAAAACCTGAGCCCTATAAAGGAAAAGGTATTCGTTTTGTAGGTGAAGAATTACGTAGAAAAGCAGGTAAAACAGCTGCTTCAAGTAAATAAGTTTAATTCATAAGAGATATGGCTTTTAATAAAATAGTAAGAAGAGCTAAGATTAAGCGTAGTATCAGAAAAGATATAAAAGGTACTGCAGAAAAACCTAGATTCTCAGTTTTTCGCAGTAATAAGGGTATTTACGCTCAGTTGATTGATGATATTAGTGGAAAAACATTGGTTGCAACATCATCACTGGAGAAAGAAATAGCTGAAAACAAGGTGAATAAAACTGATGTAGCTAAATTGGTAGGAAAGAAAATAGCGCAATTAGCTCTCGGACAAAATATCGAAACAGTTGTTTTCGATAGAAATGGTTATTTGTATCACGGTCGTGTTAAAGCTTTGGCAGATTCTGCCAGAGAAGGTGGACTTAAATTTTAAGAAGGATGTCAAACAATATTAGAAGAGTAAAAACCAGCGATTTAGATCTAAAAGATAGATTAGTAGCCATAAATCGTGTAACAAAGGTAACTAAAGGTGGACGCACATTCAGTTTCTCAGCCATTGTAGTTGTTGGTGACGGTAACGGTATTGTAGGATATGGACTAGGGAAAGCCAATGAGGTAACAACGGCCATTTCGAAAGGTGTGGAAGATGCAAAGAAGAATTTAATTAAAATTCCTGTTCATAAAGGTACAATTCCCCATGAGCAAGTGGCCAAATTTGGTGGAGCAAAAGTTCTGCTAAAACCTGCATCGGGTGGTACCGGCGTAAAAGCTGGTGGTGCTATGCGTGCAGTATTGGAGAGTGTTGGAATCACCGATGTTTTAGCAAAGTCGCAAGGATCTTCGAATCCTCATAACTTAGTTAAAGCTACTTTTAAAGCACTTTTAGAACTGCGCGATCCGTTTACGGTAGCACAAAACAGAGGTGTTTCTTTAGAGAAAGTTTTTAAAGGCTAATGAACAAAGAAAGAAAAAATGGCTAAAATTAAAGTTACACAAATCAGAAGTAAAATTGGTAGCACAAAGCGTCAAAAGTTAACTCTTCAGGCGCTGGGTTTAAAGAAAATTAGCGCTACCGCTGAACATGAAGCCACTCCGCAAATTTTAGGAATGGTAAATAAGGTGAATCATCTTGTTAAAGTAGAAGAGATTTAATAATAGTTAAGGAAAGAACTTACAATTATGGAATTACACAATTTAAAACCCGCTAAAGGTTCCGTAAAAAAAGGAAAAAGAATAGCAAGGGGCGAAGGCTCCGGAAAAGGTGGAACTGCTACACGTGGGCACAAAGGAGCGAAATCACGTTCTGGTTACTCAAAAAAAATAGGTTTTGAAGGCGGACAGATGCCTTTACAACGTCGTGTACCCAAATTCGGTTTTACTAATATTAATAGAATCGAATACAAGGTTATCAATTTGGGCGATTTGCAAAAACTGGCTCAAGAGCATAATTTGACAAAAATTGTTCCCGAAGATTTAATTAACTTTGGATGGGCTCGAAAAAGCGACAAAATAAAAATTTTGGCGCATGGCGAATTTGATATGAAACTTGATGTTGTTGCTCATGGTTTCAGCAAATCGGCTGCTCAACTTATTGAATCTAAACAGGGTACAATAGAAAAACTGTAAAAATGAAAAAATTAATTCAAACACTACAGAATATTTATAAGATTGAGGATCTTAGGGTTAGAATACTTTATACGCTTGGTCTGGTATTAATATACCGACTAGGCAGTTTTGTTGTTCTTCCTGGGGTAGATCCTTCAAAATTAGGCCAACTTCAGTCTCAGACCGAAGGTGGTATAATGGGCTTATTAAATATGTTCTCAGGTGGAGCATTTGCTAACGCATCTATTTTTGCATTGGGAATTATGCCTTATATTTCGGCTTCAATTGTAATTCAATTGCTTGGCATGGCTGTTCCTTATTTTCAAAGATTGCAGCGTGAAGGCGAAAGCGGCCGAAAAAAAATCAATCAGATTACGAGGTACCTAACTGTAGTTATTACTGCCGCTCAAGCACCGAGTTATGTTACTAACCTGAGATATCAATTGCCGGAGGACGCATTTCCTCTGATAATGAACAATCATACTGTTTTGTTCTGGATTTCGTCTGTTATCATTCTCACCGCCGGAACCATGTTTGTTATGTGGTTAGGCGAAAGAATTACCGATAAAGGAATCGGAAACGGTATTTCGCTTATTATTATGATTGGTATTATTGCAAATCTACCGTTCTCATTGGTTGCCGAATTTGGTAGCAGAATGGAAGGTGCAGGAGGTTTAATTGCCCTTATTGTTGAATTTATTGTTTTATTCTTTGTTTTTGTGGCCACTATTTTGCTAGTACAAGGCACTCGACGTATTCCAGTGCAGTATGCCAAACGAATTGTAGGTAACAGACAATACGGCGGAGTTAGACAATATATTCCGCTAAAGGTTAATGCGGCCGGAGTAATGCCGATTATTTTTGCACAAGCTTTAATGTTTATACCTTTAATGTTTTCCAGTTTTAGTGCTGAGTCTATGCAAGGTTTTGCTGCAGCATTTAGCGATATTACCGGATTTTGGTATAACTTTGTGTTTGCTGTGCTCATAATACTTTTTACCTACTTTTATACTGCAATTATGGTTCAACCAACGCAGATGGCCGAAGATATGAAGAAAAATGGTGGATTTATTCCCGGTGTAAAACCAGGAAAGAAGACAGTGGAGTTTTTAGATTCTATTATGTCTAAAATTACTTTACCAGGTTCAATTTTTTTGGCTATTATTGCTATACTACCAGCATTTGCGATGATTGCAGGAGTTAATAATCAGTTCGCACAGTTTTATGGTGGTACTAGTTTATTAATTTTGGTTGGTGTGGTATTAGATACATTGCAACAGGTAGAAAGCCATTTATTAATGCGTCATTACGACGGATTAACCAAATCCGGAAGAATTAAAGGACGCGCAGGTGCAATTTAACCATCAAATGATACGGTACAATTAAAAATTTAATATGGCAAAGCAAGCATCTATAGAGCAAGACGGAATTATTACAGAGGCTCTTTCTAACGCTAAGTTTAGAGTAGAATTAGAAAATGGGCATGTAATTACAGCGCATATCTCCGGAAAAATGAGAATGCATTACATTCGTATCTTGCCTGGCGACCGGGTTAAAGTAGAAATGTCTCCGTATGATTTAACTAAAGGACGAATTACGTATCGTTATAAAAATAACTAAAATGAAAGTAAGAGCATCAGTAAAGAAGCGTACAGCTGATTGTAAAATTGTTAGACGAAAAGGAAGAGTTTACGTCATTAACAAAAAGAATCCTAAATTTAAACAACGTCAAGGCTAATTAAAGAAAAAAGAATATGGCAAGAATTGTTGGAGTAGATATTCCGAAAAATAAGCGAGGCGAAATAGCATTAACGTATATCTACGGAATTGGCAGAAGTGCCGCACAAAAAATTTTAGAAGCTGCCGGAGTAAATAGGGACATCAAAGTTCAGGATTGGACTGACGATCAAATTGCAGCCATACGTCACGAAATCGGAGCAAACTACAAAGTAGAAGGCGAATTGCGCTCCGAAGTGCAGATGAACATAAAACGTTTGATGGATATTGGTTCCTATAGAGGAATTCGTCATCGTAATGGTTTACCGGTGCGTGGACAGTCGACAAAGAACAATGCACGTACACGTAAAGGAAAGAGAAAAACGGTTGCAAATAAGAAAAAAGCAGTTAAATAAGATTTGAGTTATGGCAAAAAAGAAAAAAGTAGCAAAGAAACGGACGGTCAAAGTTGATCCAATCGGTCAGGCTCATATACATTCGTCATTCAATAATATTATTATAAGTTTGACAAATCAACAGGGCCAAGTTATTTCATGGGCATCGGCCGGAAAAATGGGATTTAAAGGTTCCAAAAAGAATACTCCCTATGCAGCTCAGGTTGCATCACAAGAATGTGCAAAAACAGCATACGATTTAGGTTTGCGCAAGGTTATTGTATATGTTAAAGGCCCGGGAAATGGTCGCGAATCTGCAATTCGTGCACTCAATACTGTAGGTTTGGAAGTAAATGAAATTATTGATGTTACTCCATTGCCTCACAATGGTTGTAGACCACCCAAAAGAAGAAGAGTTTAATATTTAAAGAATTTTAAAATGGCTAGATATACAGGACCAAAAACTAAAATTGCTAGGAAATTCGGTGAAGAAATTTATGGTGCCGATAAAAGTTTTCAACGCAAAAAATATCCTCCAGGGCAACACGGCCCAAACAAAAGGAGAGCTAAAGTTTCGGAATATGGCACACAATTAAAAGAGAAGCAAAAAGCTAAATATACTTACGGTTTGCTTGAACGTCAATTCCGTAACTTATTTAAAAAGGCTCAACATAGTAAAGGTATTACCGGCGAAGTTTTATTACAATTGCTCGAAGCCAGACTCGACAATGTGGTTTACCGTTTGGGTATTGCTCCCACACGCGCAGCATCACGTCAGTTAGTTGGCCACAGACACATTGTGGTGAATGGCGATATCGTTAATATTCCTTCATATCATGTTAAACCAGGTGATGTAATTAGTATTCGTGAAAAATCAAAAAGTCTTGAAGTTATTACGGATTCTCTATCTTCGCGCCGAAATAAATTTAGCTGGTTAGAATGGGACGAAAGCTTACAAGCTGGTAAATTTTTAAATTTCCCTGAGCGCTCTGAAATTCCAGAAAATATTAAGGAACAATTGATTATTGAAATTTATTCAAAATAAAATATTAATACTAAGGTTTACATCATGGCAATACTCGCATTCCAAAAACCGGACAAAGTTATCATGCTGGAGTCGGATAATAAAATGGGAAAATTTGAATTCCGCCCTCTCGAGCCCGGTTATGGTATTACAATAGGAAATGCACTTCGCCGTATTTTACTCTCTTCTCTTGAAGGTCATGCCATTACTTCAATAAAAATTGAAGGTGTGGATCATGAATTTTCCACAATTCCCGGGGTGATAGAAGATGTTACTGAAATTATTCTTAATCTTAAACAAATACGGTTTAAAAAACTGGTTGAAGATAATGACGAAGAAAAGGTAACTGTTTCTATTTCAGGGCATACCACTTTTGTAGCCGGAGACATGGGTAAATTTCTTACCGGATTTGAGATTTTAAATCCTGAGTTAGAAATATGTCACATGGAGGCATCTACAAAATTGCAAATGGAAATGCACATTCAAAAAGGCAGAGGGTATATTTCGGCCGAAGAAAACAGAGAGCAAAACGCTGAATTTGGTGTGGTGCCAATAGACGCTATCTTTACACCTATAAAAAATGTAAAATATGCTGTTGAAAATTATCGTGTTGAGCAAAAAACAGACTACGAAAAATTGCTTCTGGAAATAACTACCGATGGTTCTATTAATCCGAAAGATGCACTTAAAGAGGCGGCTAAGATTCTTATTTACCACTTTATGTTGTTTTCCGACGAAAAAATTACAATCGATACTGGCGAGAAATACGAGAACGAAGAGTTCGACGAAGAAGTTTTACACATGCGCCAGCTTTTGAAGACTAAATTAGTTGATCTGGATTTATCAGTACGTGCACTAAATTGTTTAAGAGCTGCTGATGTTAATACTTTAGGAGAATTAGTAGTTTACAATAAAAATGACCTCTTGAAATTCCGTAATTTTGGTAAAAAATCATTGACTGAATTAGATGATTTATTAGCCAATTTGAATCTCAATTTTGGAATGGATGTGGTTAAGTATAAATTAGACAAGGAGTAAGAGTAATGAGACATAATAGAAAAAATAATCATTTAAGTAGAACCAGTGCACATCGTAAAGCAATGTTTTCTAATATGGCCAGTTCTCTGATTTTACATAAAAGAATCAGAACTACTGTGGCTAAAGCTAAAGCTTTAAGACGATTTGTGGAACCGGTTATTAACAGATCTAAGGAAGTAGCCGGACAAACTCCTGCTCAAGCTACACACATGAGAAGAATGGCGTTTAGAAAACTTCAGGATAAAGAGGCTGTTAAAGAACTTTTTGGTGTTGTGGGTCCAAAAATCGGACAAAGACCTGGAGGATATACTCGTATATTGAAAACCGGACATCGATATGGCGATGCGGCTGATATGTGCATCATGGAGTTAGTAGATTTCAATGAAAATATGCTTACTGCAAAATCTAAAGAACAAAAAGCTTCGCATAGAACTCGCAGAGGTAATAAAAAGCAAGACGCAGTGCAAAATGTTGAAAATAAAGATGTGAAAGTACAAGAGATTAATAACTCCAAGACTGATGATAATTCTAAAGAATAATTGAATATTCTCATTTTTTTCAAAGGTTGTTAGTTTTATAACAACCTTTTTTATTTCTTTAAAATCTGTAGTGCCGCATCTTTAAAACTTTTTCCAATAGGTATTTCCTTTTCTAAAATTTGCACAAAATTTGCCGTGTACGAATAGGCCATTTTTATATTGATTATATAGGACTTATGTATTCTTAAAAAACCTCTGCTTTTTAATTCTGTCTCTAAAGTACTTAGATTTTGTTTTGTAATTATCGTTTTTTCGTTCGTATGAATGTGCGAATATTCTCTAAAGCTTTCTATATAACAGATTTGGTCTATTTGAATTTTTACTGTTTTATAGTTCTCTTTTACTTGAAGATAGTTCTGTACTTGCTGTGGAGTATTGTATGTACTAATATTTTGAGCCGAACTTAGTAATTGAAAGTGTTCCGAAAATCGTTGCATTGAGCGCATAAATCGTTGAAGACTGATTGGTTTTACCAAATAATCGTTTACCTCCAGTTCATAACTTTCTAAGGCATGTTCTGATGATGCTGTTGTAATTATTGTATAGGGTTTTGTTGAAATCGTTTTTAGTAGTTCTAAGCCCGTCATTTCTGGCATGTGAATATCCAGAAACATTAAATCAATTTTTTCTTTGGATAAACTATCAAATGCACTAACTGCATTATCACAATGCTTTACAAGGTTAACCCATTCAAAGTTTTTTAGATAATTCATGATATTTTTAGCGGCAAGTATTTCATCATCTACAATCATACATTGGGCTATTGAATTACTCATTCTTTTTTTTTAGAATTTACTTATTCAAATATAGGCAAAAAATCGCCATTCGTATACATTTTTGATGACTTTGTAGATACTCGTTTTGAAATATTTTGGCCTTTACATAATTTGCAAAAAATAATTTAATTTTTAAACCTTTGAAGAGAGTTTTTAGATTTTTAGCTTTAGCCTTGGTTGTAGTATTTGGAGCTACTTCCTGCAGCGATGAAAGTTCAATTGTTCCGGTTAGTGAAGAAATAGCTTTCGAAGACCTAGAATGGACAAATGGACAAGTTATCCCAGGACAATATATCGTTATTTTTAAAGAAGACGGGATTAATCAGTCCAATTTAAAATCTGCAGCTTCTTATGACGAAAGAATTGAAGCTATGCGTATGGAAGTTAATTCTTTCTTAGGTAAAATGAGCATGCAAAAATCTTCTTCAGATATTCAGCAAGTTTATGCTCACTCTGTTTATGGTTTCGCTATGAAAGCCTCTGTTGCCG
Source organism: Acetofilamentum sp. (assembly GCA_020720625.1). Taxonomy (GTDB): domain Bacteria; phylum Bacteroidota; class Bacteroidia; order Bacteroidales; family DYOH01; genus DYOH01. Next base: position 20,707 of record DYOH01000003.1, read on the forward strand.
AAATTGAATTAATCGTAAAAAGTGACAAAGTTGCTATTGTTGAGCCTGATAGAATGATGGTTTTTGGAAAACCTGCTCCTCAACCTGATCCTACTACCAATACACAAGTTGTACCTTGGGGTATAAGCAGAGTAAACGGAGGTGTGGATGCTACAGGCAAAGTTGCTTGGATTATTGATACAGGTGTAGATTTCGACCATCCTGATTTGAATGTAAACGTTCGCTTAAGCAAAACATTTGTTCGCTCAAAAACTGCTGATGATGATAATGGACATGGTTCTCATTGCGCAGGTACAATTGCTGCCAAAAATAATACTGTTGGTGTTGTGGGTGTAGCCGCTAATGCAACTTGTGTGGCTGTAAAAGTCTTGGATAGAAGTGGTAGTGGTGCATATTCAGGTGTTATTTCGGGTATTGATTATGTGTCTGCCAATGGAAAATCTGGCGATGTGGCCAATATGAGCTTAGGTGGCCCTGTTTCTGATGCAATTGATTTAGCCGTGCTTAATGCAGCTGCTTCAAGTGGTGTAGTATTTGCGCTTGCAGCAGGAAATGAAACAGACGATGCCAACAACCATTCACCTGCACGCATAAACGGCCCAAATATCTATACTATTTCTGCTATGGATAATGCAAATAAATTCGCGTATTTCTCTAATTTTGGAAATCCTCCTGTTGATTTCTGCGAACCGGGTGTAAGCATTTATTCTACTTACAAAGGTGGTTCTTATGCAACATTAAGCGGTACTTCAATGGCTACTCCTCACTTTGCAGGTTTAGTTTTAATTGGAGCCATTAGAAATGGTGGTTATGTATTAAACGATCCTGATGGTAATGCAGATGTAATTGGTGTTCATTAAATGAATAAAATATAAAACTTTAGGGGTTGTTCTTTTGAGCAACCCCTTTTTTGCTTTTTTCTTGATAAATTTATGGTTTGAATGAAGGTGATTTTTTTGTTATTTCATTTATTCAAACCATAAATGCAATTTTACATGGAGGTAAAATATAGATTATTTTACAAGAAAATGGAGAAAGAAAGACTTTCTCGTTTTGGAATTGTGGATAGGGAAAGTTCAAATAAAGGCGATGCATTGCGTAGGAGTAATTTTTGTGTTAAAAACTTTTTCCACTAAAAATTGTGGCAAAAAAAAGCTGCCTTATAGACAGCCTTATGATAGATTTTACGCACGATTAATACTCAACAAATAAGTATTGTTCGCGATAAACTCTGTATTTTTGTGTAATCTCGTCGTATAGAATCGATGTCATACCACTTTCTTCCAGTTTATCGTAGCTTTTTCTTATATCTTTTAGCATATTCGAAAATTTTTGTATATCTGCATTAACTGCAAATACTTTCATATCTAGCATGGTTCTGTAAAGATACTCAATTAAGTTGTCTATTGCCGGTGCTTGAACTTCTACCATTTTTACAATATCTTTGTTTTCGCCCGAATTCGGAAATGCATTTATCGAAAGGTAAACGCTTTCTAACCAGCTGCCAACGATAATGAAAGGCAAAATATTTACATCTTCGTTTTCTTCCAGATAGTTGCACGTTTTCCAATAAATATCGTTTGAAATAGTATAAAGTGAATCTGGAGATTCAAGATTTCGGTTAAAACGCTCTACCATTGCTTCGCTGTATCCGATGTCAATTTTAAGGTCGATTGATAGTTGCTGTGTAACCTTAAAGTATTCAATAGCTTCTTCTTTATTTTCCAGAATTGAGCAGTAGGCTAAATCTGCCGAATAGAAACCAAGATTTATGGCTTTGTCTACATTTCTTTTAAATCTATTTGTATTTTCTCTGGGATTTAAAATGTTTTTGTCGAAAGTAGGTTTGTTTTCTCGTAAATATTGATATAAATCTACCGGTAGAGGGAGTTTGTATTTTGTATACACCAAACTTTGGTTATGCATATATTGCATAATCGATTTGCTGCTGTTTAAAGAATCTACTGGCACAATTCCCTGATTGTTGCTTTCGTTTTTTTTGTCTTCTTGATTACATGCAGAAGCCAGAATAATGAGTAATGCAATAGTGGCTAGTACACCAAATTTTACATGTGCATATTTTTTCATATAAGTTAAATTTACGTGTTTTACTAAGTTTCAAGTGTAAAAATACAAAATAATAAAATACAAATAATCAAATTTGCATAATTTTTATAAAAAAGGCTATTTTGATTGGAATTTATCGAAAATAGAGTCTATTTCGGTGGAATTAACTTTTAAGTTTTCTGCTGTTTTTGAAACTTGTTCCGCAATGATTGCGTTTCGCTGAGCATCCTTATTTAGTTCTTCCATAGCTCTGTTTACATAAAGGAGGGTTGTTTTTTCCTCCGTGAGGCTAAGCGCCAAATTATCTGTGTCTTTAGCTAAGCTATCAATTTTTTGGTTCAAACTAGTAATCATGTTCTGAAACTCAATTGAGCTTGTACTTATGTTGGTTACAAGATCTAATACTAAATTTGCCGATTTGGATGATGTTTCGGCAAGTTTTCTAATTTCATCTGCAATTACCTTAAACCCGCCCGAAAATTGCCCTGCTCTGGATGCTTCTATAGATGCGTTAATGGCTAAAATATCTGTCTTTTCCGAAATGTTTATTATTGTTTCGGTAAATTCATTGATTTCTGATGTGGCTATTTGATACTTTTCGAATCCGGCTTTTAGTTCCGATAGATTTTTATACGATTCTTTCGTAAATATGGCTATTTGATTGGCGTTTTCGGTGCCTTGAGCAATTGTTTGTGTTAGTTCTTCAATAGATGTGGATACTTCTTCTATGTTACTGGCTTGCCTGTTTACTGCCTCGGTTATTTCTTTTTGACTAATATCCAATTGGTTGGCTTGGGAGATTAATTGGTGGCTAAGTTTTGATGTGCTATCTAAAATGCTTTGAATTTCTGAGAGTTCTATCGTTTTTTTGCTTGCATCTACCGATATATTTTGGGCATCTGAATTAAACTTATTTACAAAGAATATGATAAGATAAATACCTACCAATGTAAATATAAAATTCATGAGACCTGTGCGTATAAAATGCGAAAATTCATTATCTAATTTGGCGTGATACATAAAAAAATTGAGAAGCACAAAAACAAGGATGATTAAAAAATTCAGGCTAATAAAATATTTATCGGAAAAAAGTGCTCCTAGTGCCATAAAAATTAAAACCAAATAATAACCAGCTACATAAAAATGCAAATGTGTGCCGCTACCAAAAGCAAACAAGAAACTCATAAATACCATAACCAATCCCGATGGCAGCAAATTACCTGCAAGTTTGAAATTTCCTTTGCGCAAAATGTACAAATCTATCAGAAAAATAAAACTTAGAATAAAAGGTACTGCAAGTTTGCGTATAATGGAGTCCTTGTATTGACCGCTATAAAAATTCATAAATAGATAAACAAGCATCAACACAAAACCTATTATATTGATATAAATAAGTGCGTTGGTTTTTGTTTTGTCTAGCTCAGTTTCATATTTTATGCGACTGCTAAAATATATGATGATATTTTTCATTCGGATTGTAAGAACAATTAATTCATATTATGTTTTCTAATTAGTTCCGCCATGTAAGCTTTGAGTTTATCCATTTGTATGGGTTTGGTCATGTATTTATCCATCCCTACATCTAAACAGCTGTTCTCGTCTCCTTGCATGGCATTTGCTGTAACAGCTATTATCGGTGTATAGCTGTTGGTGGTTTTTTCTATTTCCCTTATTTTTATCGAGGCTTTTATTCCATCCATTACTGGCATTTGTATATCCATTAATATGATATCATATTTTGTTTTTCCAAAAACGTCTAAAGCTTCTTTCCCGTTGTTGGCTACATCTATATTGGCTACCAAAGTTTCTAGCGCAAGTAATATTACTTTTTGGTTTATCAGATTATCCTCTACCAGCAAAACATTTGATGTTCTAAGAATTTCTTCGTCGCTTGCTTCGTTATATGCTAAAAATTCTTTGCTTTGGTTTAACGGTTTTTTATAGATTGTTTCTCTTTTATCATATTCGCTGCTTTGCAATCGGCTTATTTTGTCGAATATTCCTTTTAAACTTATCGAAGAAAATTCGTCTTCGATATTCACATAAAGCTTGCAGGCAATATTTTTGCATATATCTCTAACTATTTTGATATCAAGAATCTCGAGAAGCTTCTCTTGACTTTTATCTTCTAGTTCAATGGCTTTTGAAATATGTAGTTTCCCTAATTTCTTTATTTCAAAATGGTAATTTATTGAATCTTCAGAATCTGAATCTGATTTTAGGTGAATTTCGATATCAAGCGTTTTTTCTGAATTATATTTATTATAGCTTTCCAAAACATGAAAAAGAATTTGCTTCAATTTTATTGGATTTCCTATTATTCTTGGCGGAAAATTCTCATTTATCAGTAGGTTGATATTTAAATTTTTGTTTTGGCTTTTCGCAAAATCTATAAAATTGTTTAGGGTAAGGTAAATATTAAATTTTATTTTATCGTTGTCTTCGTTTTCTTTTTCAAAGCGCACTTTATTCCTTTTATCCAGAATTTCTACTACATCTACTAATGTATAAGCAGATGCAGCAATGGTGTCAAGATAATCTTGTTGAATATCGTCTAGCTCTGTGCGGGCAAAAAAATCGTTTATTCCAATAATATTATTTAATGGTGTGCGCAATTGATGAGAGAAACTTTGTAAAAATGTTTTTTGAGAATCTATTTCTTTTTGCAATTCGTCGTTCGAAGCCACTTGTTCATCTATTAGTTTATTAGAATTATTGCTAATAATATAGAATACTATCCCCGAGAGCAGAAATAAAACTATTTGTATGCTAAGATGTGAAATTGGGTAATCTGTAGCAGAAATAATGTACATTGCCGGGTATATAAAAATCATTACCAATAGGGTGGCAAATACAATTTTGGATTGTTGCCATAGATTTATTAGCATCCATGGAAATATAATTACCGAAATATAGATTAATACATAATTTAGCCGAATGCTGTAAATAAGAAATATGGCAAAAGCCAAGGATAAACTAAGATAAATTTTGATGAGTAAATTATTGGTGTTGATTTTTATTCTGGCCAGAAGAATTATGAGTAATGAAAGCGAAATTATTCCGGAGATATTGGCAAACATCAGCTTACTATTCAGATAGCTCAGAATTCCAATGGTAGCCCAAACTAGTGTACCAATAAAAAAGGTAATTCGCGTAATTTGTGTATTTGTATTGGTTTTACTCATTTCCTGGTGCTCTTGATTTGGTCAGTTTTTTTATTTTTTTTCGCAGCCATTTTCCTTTACATTGGCAGTTTAAAGATACAAATAAAATGTTTATTTTTAAATGTTTTTTTAGTTTTTTCCTTATGAAGAGAGTTATTGTATTGTTTTTGTTTTTAGTTGCTGGTAATCAGATGTTTTCGCAGGAGCAGAAAATGGTAAAATATTTCACCGGTTTTTCGTTTCAAGATGGAATATATATCAATTTTCTGGATTTTAAGCAGAATTCGCCCGTACCGGCCTATCGTTTTGCAAATAAAGTTAGTCCGAGTGCTTATTTTATTTACGAGGAATTAATTCAATTGCCCGAATTGTTACTTATTACATCAACTGGCGATACGGTGGCCATACAAACGGATGCAATATGGGGGTATTCGGTTAATAACTACGTTTATATTCAAACAAACGGCAATTTTTCCAGAATCCATCAGATTGGTGCTTTATCACATTTTGTAGGAAAAAAAATAGTTGTAGAAAACACTTATGTAGATCCTACATCTATGTATTGGCGCAATCAAACCATGCGTACACAAACAACTCGCGAAGAAATGCAAGAGTATGTGCTCGATTTTGAAAGTGGCAGCATTGTTGAATTTGACTTAAAGACAATTGAAGGCATACTTAAACGTGATTTGGAGCTTTTTGATGAGTTTAATCAGTTAAATCCAAAGAAGAAAAAACAGCTCAAGTTTTTTTATTTAAAGAAATACAACGAAAGAAATCCAATTTATTTTCCAATTAATTAAAATTTAAGTGTATGAAAAAAATTACCCTTATTATTTCTTGTGTATTATGGTTTCATCAAATCAATGCCCAAAATGCAGTTCCAGACGCTGCTAATTTGGCTCGATTTAAAAAATCTACCACTTATGTTGTGCTCGATCAGTCGATGTTTGGTACGGTTTACAATCAGAAAATTCAGGAGGCTATGAATTTGCATTGGAAAATTACTCCTTTTGAGTTTATTAATGAGGCTCAGTATCAGAAACAAATGACAAATCCGAATAGCTCTTTTTTAGCAAAAACCGAGGTCTCTTTTAAAAACGACAAACAAAAAATTCCTTACGAATTTCTTAATTTAATGATGGGCGCAACATCGGGCCATGTTACTCAAATGCCTGATATTGCTAATTTTCCATTGGCTTATGCTAAATCATCAGACGAAAATTATTCTTATAAGATTGGGATGATTCTGATTTTTTTGCAGAATCACATTAAAATTGTTGCGAAAAATCCTTCCCTTACCGAAAAAAATATCATTAAATATTATAACCAGAACCGCACCAAAATTCACGACAAAATTCTTTATGTATTAGAAAATGACTTAACTGCAAGTGTTAATTCTGTTGATGAGATTAAAAAAATATATCCTTTCGAAGTTTTAATTGTAGAAAAAGTTGATATAGAGAACGCTATAAACGAAAAAATGGAGAATGTGGTGTTTTTTCATGTGGTTAAGCCCGAAAAAGAGAGCCCCAAAAAAGAGCGCTGCTATAAATTAATTATGGGAGCAGGCGATGCACACCTATATTATTGGAGCATGGATGTAATTTCGGAGAAAAAACCAGCAGGTGTACTTTCCGATGATTTTAAATCGATTTCGAAATAATTTTTTTATCCACCGCAACAAGCTTGGCCTGTTGCGGTACTTTTTATTATAGTATAACTTATCTTCCTGTACCCCAGAATCTTGCGCCTTTGCCTAATTGCTCCTCGAGTCTGATAAGTTGATTAAATTTAAAATTTGTTTCCCCACGCGACGGAGCTCCAAGCTTTATTTGACCAACATTTAATCCTACAGCCAAATCAACAATAAAAGAATCTTCTGTTTCTCCAATTCTATGGCTTACTATGCAATTCATGCTATTGTGCTGTGCCAATTCTATTGCATTAATTGTTTCGGTAAGTGTTCCAATTTGATTTGGTTTTATTACCACCGAGTTTGCTGCTCCAAGAGATAAACCATATAAAATTCTTTCGGTATTGGTTACAAATAAATCATCGCCAACAAGTTGCGTTTTATCTCCGAAACTATGGGTTGCTTTAACCCAGTATTCCCAATCGTCTTCCGAAAGAATATCTTCTGCAGAGATTATGGGGTATTTATCTATTAATTTTTGCCAGTAGGCCAGGTATTCATCTTGCGAAAACGCACTTTTTTGATGTCTAAGCGCATATTTTTTTTCTTCCGGACGATAAAAAAAATTGGCGGCTGCATCTATGGCAATAGAAATGTCCTCACCGGGTTTATAGCCAGCTTTTTCTATCGCTTTTAGTAAAAAATCTATGGCCTCTTCGTTGGTTTGTAAATGTGGCAATATGGAACCTTGCGTTGAGAGCGAATTGTTAATTTTTTCCGCTTCAATAATTTGTCTTGCGTTTTCAAAAACTTCTATTCCCATTTTTATTGCATCCGAAAAACTTGAAGCTCCATTGGGTACAATCATAAAATCCTGAAAATCAAGACCATTGTTGGCGTGTATACCTCCAGAGAAAACATTAATTAATGGGAGTGGTAAGGTATTGCCATTTACGCCGCCCAAATACCTATAAAGGCTTTGGTTTGCCGAATTTGCTGCTGCTTTTGCTGCTGCCAGCGATACTGCAAGTGTGGTATTGGCTCCTAAATTTGATTTGTCTTTTGTCCCGTCCAGCTCTATAAGGCTGGCATCGATTATATTTTGCTCGAATACCCAGATACCCTGCAATTCTTCACTAATTATTTTATTTATTGTATTTATGCACTTAATTACCCCTTTTCCAAAATGCCGGCCCATATCTTGGTCGCGCACTTCTTTGGCTTCGTATTTACCCAAAGAAATTCCCGACGGTACTGAAGCTCTGCCCATTACTCCGTGTTCGGTATAAACATCTGCCTCAATTGTTGGAATACCTCTGGAATCTAAAATTTCTCTGGCTTGTATTTGAGCTATTCTTCCCATATCTTTTTTTTCTAAAGGTATTATAATTGCTCAAATTATCCAAATCGAGAAGGCTTATATCTATCTTGACGGTGTTTTATTTCTGCAGCTTAATTTTTTGGTATAAATCTGTTCTACTGCCTCGCGAAACTGGTATACTTATTTGCGAACTGGCAGTTTTTATATGGATGATATGGTTTTCTATTTCTTTGATAAAATGAATATTGATTATGTAGGAGCGATGCACACGGGCAAAAATTGCATCAGAAAGTTGTTCTTCCATTGTTTTCATGGTTTGATGCAAGATATGTGTTTCGCCGGTGGTATGTAACTTCACATAATTTTCTAGTGCTTCTATATATACTATTTCTTCTTTTTTAATTTTGATATAAGATTGATTACTTTTTACAAAAATGTGCGATTCCGGTAGTGCTTGCTTATCTTGATTAATTTTATACTGATTATAGGCTTTGCTTACCGATTTGTAAAATCTTGCGTATGTGTATGGTTTGAGCAGATAGTCAACTACATCGTGTTCAAAGGCATCTATGGCGTATTTCTGCTGGGCCGACATAATTATTACTTGTGGAAGTTCTTTGATTGCCTGAAGTAATTCAATACCTGACAATTCAGGCATTTCTACGTCTAAGAACATGAGCTGAATATTATTTTTTTGGGCTAAAAAAGGTAAAGCCTCTATGGCGCTCTTAAAGCTATTTTCTAGTTTTAAGAAAGGAGTGCGATGCACATAATCTATAATAATTTTAGTGGCCAGAATATCGTCGTCAACTATTATACAATTCATTATCATACTTTGGCTTGGCTAGGTTTGTAAAAGTAGTATTTTCTACAACAATATTGCTAATATTTTATTAGTTTCTCCCAGATTATTTCCTTTGTGGTTTCAATTTCCAGATAATAGATGCCGGCAGGTAAATTTCTTATTTCAAAATATTGATTTTGTATGGTTTTATATTGATAATCTGCTACTTTTAATCCTTGTAGATTTCTTATTTTTATCCTCTTTATATTTTGATTGTTCGTTTCGATTTTTATGAAGTTATGAGCCGGATTTGGATAAATAGTGATTTCATGCAATAATTCATTTTCTATAGAATTAGCATTTTTTTGTAGACGAAAATTTGCTTCTACTATAGAATAATTGTCAGATAAATACACTTCTAAGGTATCGCTAAAATATTTTTCTGCTTTGGCGATAATTTTATACGTGCCAGCAACAATAGGTCTGATATAAAATCCGTTTTGATTGGTTTTAACCTGCGAATTATCTACATCATAATCCATTATAAGTATTTCAGATTCAATGACTTGGCCTGTTTCTTGATCTGTTACAGTGCCTCTTATTCCGTATTGGGCTTGTTTAATGTATGCTATAAGTGCCCTATAGCTATAGTTCCAAAAGGCAGGGAGCTCCGATGCATCGGGCATTTTTTCGGTACTAATTTCCATCGTAACTTCTTTGCAATGCTCGAAATAATTGGCATAATCCTGCCTACCGCCCGAAATTGTGTACCAATCGTAGCCGTTTACAATGCCGTTTTCAAAATCGTTCATATAATTTGCGTTGTACAGATGCACTGTATCGGCATAAATTCGCGAAATAAATTGAAACCATTCATCGTCGGCATGCCTCTTATAATAGGTATCCCACGGATAGTTTACCACTTCAGCACCACCATGAAAATTTGCCGACATTACAAATTGTTTGGATGCCATATACGCCATCATCAGTTTGTTTTCCGTTTGGGTCGTTTTTCCATCTGGATTTTGCCCATCTTCGGGGTCGGGATAATTCCGGTTTAAGTCCACATTAAACGAGTTATATCGTGTTGCACCATAAACACTTTCGTTTCCGGTTCTGTAGGTTCCGTCAGGGTTCGAAAGCGGATTTATGTAAATTTCCATGGTATCGAGTAAGCTTTTTATTTCTGCAGTAGTTTCATAATTTTTAAGTAAATAATCTATTAATCTGAGCATTAATACATATCCTACTACTTCATCGCCATGAATAGTGGCAGAGTAAAAAAAATGTGGTTCGTTTTCGTTAGTATGCACATTATCAGACAATTTACCAGTTAAAATGAGTCTGCCGCCCGGTGATTGGCCTAAAGTGTCTATTTTGAATAAGTTCGGATAATTTACCAAAAAGTTGCTCATCATTTCTAAATAAACACTATAACTGGGGTAAGCATCCCAGTTTTGCATAGCGCTGGGGCTTTGGGCAGATTTTATAAGTTTTTGTCTGGAAGGTGCTGTTGCCATTTCGAAAGTTATTCCCAATTGGCGCAGTTTTATTAGTCCTGCATAATCAGTATATGCAAAATTTTGTTTATTTAGGATATACGACTCGTCAAGAGATAAAATTGTGGAGAGTTCCCACAAAGTTTTACTTTTTAAACTTGGCAATTGAATATAATATTCGTATTTTAAACTATCAATTTCAGATTCAAATGTTGTTTCCTGAGCTAAAAGACGATATTGAGAGCTAAATATTAGTAAAAAGTTGAAGATGATTAAGTAATTGTTTTTAAGGATTTTACGTATCATGGCGATGTAATTTAACAAACTTTTAATATAAATAATTTTTCCTAAATAAGAATTATTCTTAACTTTGAATCAGATTTAAAAACAGTAAATAATTAAAAACTATAATATGATGAACAAGATAGGACTCAATTTAGAAAAAGCAAAATTAATTTCAAACAAATTAAATGGATTGCTAAGCGATTATCAAATTTTTTATCAAAATGTAAGGGGTTTTCATTGGAACGTAAGGGGCGAAAAGTTTTTCGAATTACATCTTAAATTCGAAGAGTTGTATAATAATCTCCAGGTTAAAATTGATGAATTGGCAGAAAGGATTCTTACTTTGGGCGAAACTCCATTGCATAGTTTTAATGCATATTTGCAGAACAGCACCATAAAGCCTGTACAAGATATGAAACAAGGAAAAGAATGTATGAAAAATGTGTTAGACTCCTTTGAACAGGTAATAATTAAGCAGCGCGAATTGTTGCAAATTGCATCAGAGGCCAACGACGAAGGGACAAATGCATTAATGAGCGATTATATCCGCGAACAGGAAAAATTAGTGTGGATGTATTCTGCATTTTTAGGTTAAGCTTTGACAAAACTTTTTATCATAAAATTTTATAAATAAATTAAATTCAAACAAAATGGAAGAGAACAAATTTTTATTAATTGGGGACAAATTCCCGGACATGACTGTTCAAACTACGCACGGTATGAGAAATATCCCTGGCGATTATGCAGGTAAATGGTTGGTTTTGTTTAGTCATCCGGCAGATTTTACCCCGGTTTGTACAACTGAGTTTATTGCTTTTGCAACTCGTAAAGACCAGTTTGATGCCTTGAATACTGAGTTATTGGGTTTGTCAATCGATCAAATTTTCTCTCATATTAAATGGGACGAGTGGATTGAGCAAAATATGAAAGTGCAAATTCCTTTCCCCATTGTAGCCGACCACGATGGCAGTGTTGCCGGAAGAATTGGAATGGTTCACCCAGGAAAAGGTACACAAACCGTGCGTGCAACTTTTATCATCGACCCCAAAGGTTACGCCAGACTAATTTTGTATTATCCACAAGAAATTGGACGTAATATGGATGAAATTATACGTGCAATTAAAGCGCTTCAGATTTCTGACTTAAAATCTGTGGCTGTTCCTGCAAACTGGCCAAATAACGAAATTTTGGGCGATCGTTTAATTGTTCCGCCTGCAAAAACTGTTCTGGATGCTAAAGCCAGATTACAAGATAAGACTATTGAGTGCTACGACTGGTGGTTTTGCCACAAAGAAAATAAATAATTTTGCGTAGTTGTTACTTTTTTGCAAGATAGATGTTTGCCTTGGGGCAGGCATCTATCTTATTGTTTATCCGATTTTAGCTATATCTGGAATACGCCTTTAGGTATTTCTAAATCGAAGAGAAATAAATGAAAAAGTCCGGAGATTCTTTTCCGGACTTTTTCATTTATCTATAAAAAAATTATAAGGTTTGAACGGTTTCAACAATTTCCATTCCTCTATTAATGGCATCCTGATTCATTGGAACTAGTTTGTGATGTCTTTCAGGAAGCGATTTTTTAAGACCTTTTATAACATTTTCCATTTTCATGATGGGGAATATTTTTAAAAATCCGCCAAGAATTATCATGTTGAAAGTTTTGATATTTCCCATTCTCCCTGCTTCTTTTGCAGCCGGAATATGAAAAATATTGATATCTTTTCTTGTTGGAAAATGGGTAATGCCGTTACTGTCGTAGATTAAAGTACCGCCAGGTTTTACTTTAGATTCGAATTTATCCATAGATTGTTGGTTGAGGATAATGGCCGTATCAAAAATTTGTAAAATAGGCGAACTTATGCGCTCGTCGCTCAGAATAACTGTAACGTTGGCAGTTCCGCCGCGCATTTCGGGTCCGTAGGAAGGCATCCAGCTTACTTCCATATCTTGCATTACACCGGAGTAGGCCATAATTTTACCCATAGATAAAACTCCTTGACCACCAAATCCGGCTATTATAATTTCCTGAGTCATTTTCTCGTATTTTTAATTTCTTATTCGTCTTTTAGGGTACCTAACTTATAGTATTCCAACATATTTTCGGTTAACCATTGATTTGATTTTACTGGCGTCATTTTCCATCCCGAATTGCAATTTGAAACTATTTCGATAAAAGATAAACCTTTGTTTTCTTTCTGATTTTCAAAAGCTTTTAAAATGGCTTTTTTGGCTTTTCGAACCAATGCAGGAGTATGTACAGCATGTCGGGCCACAAATCGGGTTCCCGGCAAATTGGCAACAAGCTCAGTCATTTTTAAGGGATGTCCCATGCTAGCAACATCTCTACCGTATGGCGAAGTGCTCGAAGCCATTCCGGGTAAGGTTGTTGGTGCCATTTGTCCGCCGGTCATTCCGTAAATACCGTTATTAATGAAGAAAATGCTAATATTTTCGCCTCTGTTGCAGGCATGTATGGTTTCGGCAGTTCCAATAGCAGCTAAATCGCCGTCGCCCTGATAGGTGAAAACAAATTTTTCGGGATAAACTCTTTTTATACCAGTGGCTAGTGCCGGTGCTCTCCCGTGGGGAGCCTGAGCTATATCGATATTCATAAACTCGTATGCCAACACCGAGCAACCCACAGGGGCAACACCAATGGTTTCCGATTCAATGCCAAGTTCTTCGATTGCTTCAAGAATAAGTCTGTGTACTACACCATGTCCGCAACCTGGGCAATAGCTAAGTGGTTTATCTGTAAAAAGTTTTGTTTTTTGAAAAACCAGATTTTCAGGTTTAATTATATCTTCTAATTTAATTTCAGCCATAACGCATTAACCTCCTATAATTTTAGATTTTAGTGCTGCAACCACTTCTTCGGGCGAATGTATAACACCACCATAACGACCAAAATGAGCAACTTTTGTTTTGCCTTCTACGGCAAGTCTTATATCTTCAATCATTTGTCCGGCACTCATTTCTACCGATAAAAAGCCCTTTACTTTTGATGCAAGTTCTTTTACTTTCTTTTCGGGGAATGGCCAAAGTGTAATTGGGCGCAAAAGGCCAACTTTAATACCTTCTTTACGTGCTATTTGCAATGCTTTGTGGCAAATACGCGCACTAGTGCCGTATGCCATAAACACATATTCGGCATCTTCGAGCGATACTTCTTCCAGGATTACTTCGTTTTCTTCAATTTCTTTGTATTTTTTTTGCAAATGAAAATTGTGGCGTTCCAGATTTTCTTGATCCAGGTCGAGAGATGTAATTATGTTGTGCTCTCTTCCGGGTGTACGTCCGGTTAATGCCCAAGAATCAAATCTATCTTTAATTTCCTGATTTGTTAGTCTGGGTTTTTGTTCATCGAGCATTACTTTTTCCATCATTTGGCCAATAGCTCCATCAGAAAGGATAAGAACCATAATCCTATATTTAAAAGCGAGATCGAAGGCCAGATTAACAAAATCGTACATCTCCTGAACCGACGATGGAGCCAGCACAATCTGGCGATAATCTCCGTGTCCGCCACCTTTGGTCGATTGAAAATAATCAGATTGAGCAGGCTGAATATCGCCTAATCCGGGGCCGCCTCTTACAACATTTAGCACCACCGCAGGAACTTCGGAGCCAGCAATATAAGAAAAACTTTCTTGCATCAGGCTTATGCCAGGGCTTGAAGAAGATGTTACTATTTTTTTTCCTGTGCAGGCAGCTCCATAAACCATATTGATAGCTGCTAACTCGCTTTCTGCCTGAAGAACAACCATTCCGGTTCTCTCTTCTGGTTTTTCTGCCATCAAGTACTCCATCACTTCAGATTGAGGAGTAATCGGGTATCCGTAATAGGCATCAACACCTGCCCGAATAAATCCTTCGGCAATGGCTTCGTTGCCTTTCATTAGTCTTAATTCTCCCATTATAATGGTAATTTAATTCGTTTTTAATCTTCTTAATCAACTACTTTGATTCTATATACAGTAATTACCGTATCCGGACAAACGGTAGCACAATTTACACACCCGGTGCAGGCTTCCGGATTTTCCATATAGGCATAATGATATCCTTTTCCGTTAACATCAACAGCCATTCTTAAAACATCGGTAGGGCAGGAGCCGATGCATAATTCGCATCCTTTGCATCTCTCTACATCTACCACTATTGCACCTCTTACTTTTGCCATAATCTTTATAATGTAATTAGATTCAACAATTTATTTATATGCCAAATATAGATATTAAAAACACATTTAGAAAACGTTTGCAGCTATTCTTCAACACTTCAAATATTTAATAATTTGTTATTAGATTTATCAATATTCAGATAATTAGTAAGTTTTCTCTTTTTTATGCTTATAATATGGTAGTATTTTTTGCCTAATATGTATTTATTATAAATAAGTGTTTTCTGATTTCTATTTTTCTGATTTTGGTGTTTGGTTTGATTTTTTGTGGATTTATTAAGCTAATTTTTTTGAAAGGATTTCGTTTCTATATATTAATCAACTTTGAAAATGAATGGAAAAACTGAATTGGAGCATATTTCTAAGCAATAATTTTGCGTATAAAGGATTGTTTCCTCATTTTTGTCAGATAAACCAACATTGACCATTAGTTTTAAAACCATTTGCCCGATTTTTATGCATACTATTTTCAGAGCTTCGCTACTTTTTATTGTTTTTGTTGCCTTTCTTTCGATTTTTGACAGGAGAGAGAATATTTGGTCCTTAGGAGAAAATACTTCTATTCCTCCGTATTTGAGTTATGAGTCGAATTGGGCAAAAAGTATGTCTGATAATTTGAATGTGAAGCAGAAAATTGGACAATCAATATTGCTTCCAGCATTTCCTCAGGAAGATACAGTATATTGGCATAAATTAGGAGATTTTATTGAGCAATACTACATAGGGGGTATTGTGGTGTATAAAGGCGATGCATTGCGTGTAACTCAAATGATTAATTATCTGCAATCAAGGGCAAAAGTGCCTTTACTGGTGATGATAGATTCTGATTTTGATGTTCAAAATATGATTGGCTCGATGCTTCCTTTTTTACATCAAGCTCAGCTTGAGCAGATTTCTGATAATTCCGTTTTGTTTGAATTAGCATCAATACTTAGTTTACAATTCAGACGAATGGGAATTCACGGCATATTTGGGCCCGACATACATTCGCTATCCTATCCCGAAAATATTTATCAGGACGAAGAATTTTGGAACCTTAAAAAGAATAAAGTATTTAGTTTGCTGAAAGCCATGGCCGAAAATAGAATATTTGCAGTAATGGATATTCAAAAAACAGAAGCTTTGAATTTCTCGGATTCTTTGTTTGTGGCTCAGCTAAACTACTTGGTAAAGAAGGGTTTGGGAGGTGTCCGGATTTTTGAATCAAATGATTTTACAAGCGAAAATGCTTCTTGTTTTTTGCCTAAAGAGCTGGGATACAAAGGAATATCCTTCGGAAAATCAATTTTCGCCACCGATTCAATGGAAAAAACAAGCAGCATATTGCGTAAGACTATTGAAAATGGAGCCGACTTATTTGTATACGATGGGCCACATTCCGGATTCAAACTTTTTATTGATTCCATTGAAACAAATAATAAGACAGAAGAAAACCGACTTATTTCGGGATTTACAAAAATAATGCATCTTAAATATTGGTTGGGATTGCATAAATATAAAATGCAAAGTGAAGAAAATATAGTAGCAGATTTGTGTTCACCAAAAGCAGAAAGTGTAATAAGGAAAGCCACCGAAAGCTCTATTATTCTTTTGCAGAATAAAGAAAGCCAAATACCCTTGCGTGGTTTGGATAATCAAAATATTGTAACTATTTCGTTTGGTGAGAATAACTCGGGCATATTTAATAAGCGTTTGAAGAACTACGCCCAAATTAAAGAAATGATGTTGCCCAAAATAAATTTCAAAGAAAAATTATACCACCAGTTAAAAGCTGTCGGAGATTCTGATTTAATTATGGTAGGGGTTTTCGAAACCAATCAGTTCAGTGTTGATTATGGTGTTTCTGTTGAGATACTTAAAGAAATTGAATCACTTGCCCAAACACGTAATGTAATTTACATCAACTTTGCGCCTGTTCAGGTGTTGCGAAATATCAGAAATCCAGAAAATTTTGTGGCAATTATTCAGGCTAATAACGATTTATCTTTTTCTCAGGATTATGCTGCTCAGCTTATTTTTGGTGGAATAAAAGCCGATGCACTGCTTAGTTATACGCTTGGTAATTTTCGTGGAGGAACTAGTTTTATAACCGAGAAATCGCGATTGAAATTTTCGATTCCTGAAGAATTAAATATTGATAGGAAAAAACTATCTGCCATTGACTCTATTGTTTACGACGGGATAAAAAATAAGGCTTTCCCGGGATGTCAGATTGTTGCGGTTAAAGATGGGGTTGTATTTTTTGAAAAAAACTATGGGTACACGGAATACAATTCGAAAACAAAAATTGAATCAACGCATATATACGATTTGGCTTCACTTACCAAAATATTAGCCACTGCGCCCGTTTTGATGCATCTGTATCAAAACAAAAAATTTGATATTCAGAAGAAATTGAAGGATTATATTCAACAAACAGATACCACAAATAAAGGCGAGTTATTGATGAACGATATTCTGCTTCATCAGGCAAGACTAAAAGCTTGGATTCCTTTTTACCTCTATACGTATGATAAAAGAAGCCGGCAACTGAGGCCTGATTTATATGTAAAAAATCCGGATTCCTTACATTCCACTCAGGTGGCTTATCGATTGTATATTACAAATTCTTATAAAGACAGCATTTTTATTAAAATACTTGAAAGTCCATTAAATAAAGGAGATGGTTATAAATATAGCGATTTGGGTTTCTATTTATTTACAAAAATAATCGAAATTCAAAGCGGACGAACCATTAATACAGTAGCCGATTCTTTGCTATACGCACCGCTGGGAGCAAAATCATTGACTTATAATCCACTTGAAAAATTTCCGAAGGAACAAATTGTGCCAACCGAAAACGATATTTCTTTTCGCCGCCAGTTATTGCAGGGCTACGTGCACGACTATGGCGCAGCAATGCTTGGCGGGGTGGCGGGGCATGCCGGTTTATTTGGTAACGCTCTTGATGTGGCTAAACTAATGCAAATGTATTTAAATAAAGGGGTATATGGTGGCGAACAGCTTATTTCGCGAGATGCCGTGGAACTTTTTGTTTCAAGGCCAGTGAAGAGTAATCGCAGAGCGCTCATTTTTGATATGAAACCGGTAAATGGGAATGCCGCTTCGGTGAGCCGTTACGTTTCTGAACAAAGTTACGGTCATACAGGGTTTACCGGCACAATTGTCTGGGCCGACCCCGAGAATAATTTTATATTTATCTTTTTGTCTAATAGAATTCATCCGGATATTGAAAACGACAAAATTCTGAAAATGAGCATTAGGCCAAAAATTCATAATGTGTTTTATTCGGCTATGCTAGAATAGTTTATAGTACAATTTTTAGAAAAATGTTTTCCATAATGCTAATGCCATTGGCGTTGCAAAAGAGCTAAAAATGTATGAAACCAAAATCATGGCTCCAATTTTATTGCTATCTCCGCCATAAGTTCTAAGCATAAGAATAATGCCCGTGGCCGGTGCTACACTTGATTCTATGATAAAAAAATCTGCCATTAAGGGGTTTGTTTTGTGTAGATTTGTTATCAGTATAATAAACAATGTAATCAAAGGAAGGATAAAAAATTTTGTAACTAAAGATGCTGTAATTTCATAAAAACTAAAAACTGCCCTCATTTTAACGGTGCCTAAAGTGGCTCCAAGCACAAATGTGGCAACAGGCACAGCCGCTGCTCCTAATAAACCCGATGCCTGAACGAGCGTTTTGGGTACATAAATATGCATGTTCGATAAAACCAGAAATAATGAAATTAGTGTTAGTACAAGTGGCGGACTGATATAATCTTTCCATGAAATTTGTTTTTCGATTTCGTGGTTGCTGCTGATAAGTATTTTTCCTACACTCCATAAAACCGGATTAAATCCGAGAATGAATAAAAAAACATAAAGCGAAAATTCGTCGAATTGATTTGGATAGAGCAACTGACCCAATGGCAGAACTAAGTATCCTGCATTTTGCATGGAACCCAGGGGTAAAAGATTTTTCTTTTGTTTAAGTTTTCGAACAAAGAACAGAGAATTTACTCCAATGCCAACAAATACCATACAAATGGCAATAAGTGGAATAAGATACCACAAAGGAAAATTTTCGGGACGGAATTTTTCTAAAATATTCGCAAATATTAGTGCCGGAAGAAATACATAAACCGTAGCTTGCGAAAGGGCATTAATTTGGGGCTGAGTAATTACAGATTTGCGTACCAGAAAACCGGCAAAAATGACAATACTAAAAATTTGTGCCAGTGCAAAAAGCACCGACACAAAGCTATCGAAAAAAATTTCACTCATTGGGTTTAATTAAGCAAAGCCAATGCGGTGCTAAAGTGCTGTTTGCTTATGCTCATCTTTTTCCCGCATTGAATAAATCTGGCCTTAAAAGTATTTATTTTTTCGCAATCGATGATAATAAATTTGTCTACATCGTGTTCAAAAATAAAGTTTTCGAGACGAGAGTTTTTTTGAGGACATAAATCCTTTACCATCGCAATGGGTTTCTTCACAAAACCATTATGCTCAAAAAAACTATCTACATGTTTTTCTAATTTTTTAAGTTCAGATTCTGAATCGGAGAGAATTATTTCTGAATGAGTAGTTTCTATGAGTTGATTTATTTGCTCAACCATTTCATTAGAAACTTTGCCTTCTTTGCCCGATTTGAGCAGAGAAACAATACTTATAAAAATAGCTTTATTTATTTCCGTCATAATTAATCAGTTTAAAATGAATAAATTTTGAAAAGATTCGTAAAAAAAACAGTTTTTTTTACTTTGCTAACGGAAATAGCATGAGGTGAAATTTCTTTCTTGTGTTTGCATAAATCACAAACACATGCCCAGTGGGCATCAAATCGCATTTTTTTCATATCGGTTCAGTTTGGGGACTAAATAATATTTAACACGAACAAAGATAATGAAGGACTTGGAAAAAGCAATATTTTTTTAAAAAAATAAAATAGGTTTAGAGCATTTCATTAGCAATGCCTACAGCAAAGCATAATAAAAATAGGCTTTTCGTAAACTCAATTTTTTTTTAAAATAAAAATTTTAGTGAGATAAAAGATGGTCTTGTTTAAAATATATTAGAGTTTTTTTATATTAATTTTTAAATCGGCCAATAAGTCTGAAATTGATGTCTTATTTTCTTCTAAAGTTTTCTTTATTAAAAATTTAGCTGTAACTTCAGCATCTTCGAGGGCATTATGATGGAGAAACGAAAAACCATGATACTCGGCTACAGTATTAAGTTTGTGATTAGGTAGATGAGGCCAGCATCTTCGCGCAAAAATCACAGAATCAAAATATTGTAATCGTGGTGGAGCTATATCGTATGTCTCAAGACAAGCCTTTAACACGCGCATTTCAAAAGCCGCATTATGCGCAACAGCCATTTCGTCTTGCAAAAATGGAGAAAACCGGTGATATATTTCTTCAAATGTAGGTTCATTCTGAACATCGTGTGCAGTAATTCCGTGAACAGCAATGTTGTATGGTGAGAAAAATAATGATGGAGGTTTTATAAGGCAGTAATATTTTTTTGAGATACAATTGTTCTCAACTCTAATTAGCCCAATTGCACAAGCACTATTCGCATAATTGTTAGCTGTTTCAAAATCAATAACTGTGTAATTCATATATCTTAATTGGGTGAGCAAAAATACGATGTTTTTTTTTATAATGATAATTTTTTTATACTTCTTTGAAAATTAGAGAAAATTAACTTAAATGTTTGTATTATAAAAACTTATTTCATATATTTGTACAATAAACTATAAAGTTATGAATACCATCAGTGAATACATTCTGCGCAAAAAATCGGCCACAGTTAAGCGTGCAAAAGCGTTTCACAATTTTAGTTCGGCCAAAGTGGTAGGCATTATTTTTAATGCCGCAGACGAGAATAGTTTTTTATCGTCAATTGATTTTATTAAATATCTACAAAATCAGGAAATAAAAGTTAAAGCAATTGGTTTTGTTAAGAACAAAGAGAAATCAGCGCATTTTCCTTATTTCAAAGGAGTAAAATTTGCTGCTTACTCCGAAATTAGTTTATGGAAAGCGATAAAAAACGACGAAGTAAATCGATTTGTAAATACTAATTTTGATATACTGATAGACATTAGTCAAAAAGACAATTTTGCAATAAAATCAATAATTGCCCTTTCCAAATCGAAAATGAGAATTTCGCGATTTATGGAAGATTATCTTTATGATATTCAGCTAAAAATTGGCCAAGATAAACCAGTAGATTTTGTGACAAAACAAATAGTGTATTATTTGGGTAGTATTCAATCGGCAGTTTGATAAATTTTCGTATTTATTTTTATCTTCGTAAAAAATATTACGAAGAAGAATGAATACACAATCAATTTTTAAAGGTACCGGAGTTGCAACTATAACACCATTTAGAAAAGACGATAGTATAGATTTCAAGGCCTACGAAAGGCACATTAAAAGGTTAATTGACAATGGTGTAGATTATATTGTGGCCATGGGAACCACCAGCGAAGTAAGCACATATACTTCCGACGAAGAACTTGCAGTAGTAGAATTTATTTTAGAAGTGGTAGATAGCAAAGTTCCTGTTGTTGTAGGGCTGGGAGGCAATAATACCCGAAAAGTTGCACTTCAGTTCAAACGATTTGATTTTTCGAGAATAGCTGCCATCTTATCTGTAGCCCCCTACTATAATAAACCAACCCAAAAAGGCATTTACGAGCACTACAAATACCTTGCATCCGAAGCACCCAAACCGCTCATTCTTTATAACGTTCCATCTCGAACATCGGTGAATATTGATGCCGAAACTTGTATTAAGCTGGCCAGCGAATTTGAAAATATAATAGCAGTAAAAGAGGCTTCGGGCAATCTTATGCAGGTTTCCAAAATACTTGCTTCAAAACCGGCACATTTCAATGTTATTTCAGGCGACGATTTGCTTACTCTTCCCATTATTGCCCTTGGCGGAATTGGTGTTATTTCTGTAGTAGGTAATGCATTACCTTTGCAGTTTTCTACTATGGTGAGATCCGCTTTAAATGGTAACTTTAATCAGGCCAGTGAATTACATCTTAAACTGACTGAGTTTATTGAAGCAATTTTTGCCGAAAATAATCCCGGAGGCATAAAGGCCGCCTTAAAAGTGCTCGATGTGGTGCAAAACAATCTTAGATTGCCTTTAACAAGGGTTAGTAAAGTAAATTATCAGCAAATAGAGCGAATTCTTAAAGATAGTAATTGGATTTAAGCTTCCCTAAAGTCATTCAAAATTGAAATATTTTGTTGATGTAGTTTTACCCTATAAGCTCAACGAGTTAACTTATTCAGTGCCGGAGGGATTAGATGGTAAAGTTTTTATTGGTCAGAGCGTAAGCGTTGGATTAGGCAAAAATAAACTACTTAACGGAATTGTTGTGCGAATTTTTTCGGTAGCCCCATCATTTGAAGTTAAACCAATAGAATCTGTTACAAACAATATTCCTGCTGTTAATCAGCTACATATAGATTTCTGGAGATGGATTGCCGATTATTATATGTGCAGTATGGGAGAGGTGATGAATGCCGCTTTGCCTGCCTATTTGAAAATGGAGCGCGAAACCAGGGTATATGCATCAGAGTTTAAGCATTTAAACGATTTAAGCGCTGTTGAAGAAACCATTTTACGAAATGTTGAGCAGTATAAAACATTGGCAATTGCGGATTTAGCCCGCAAAATGCCTAAAAAAAATATTTATACCGTTGTGCAAGCGCTTTTAAGCAGAAAGCTGCTTTTTATTTTAGAAGATCAGCATAATGCCTACAAGGAGCTTTCGGTAAAAAAAGTATTTCTCAGCGAAGAGTATTGCAACATTTTATCAGTTAATGAATTTATAGCATTAAATCAAAAAAAAGCGCCTAAACAATCTGATTTGTTGAAAGGTATTTTTCAAATGGTAATGTCTGGAAAAAATGGCTTATTAAAATCGGATATTTCCGAAAAAGACTATTTTTCTGCTAGTTCATACCAATCATTATTAGAAAAGGGGATACTGCGTGAATCGAGCGAAATAAAAGCCAGATATGCCCAAGAAAAGGCCATCGACGAACCATTAAAACAGTTAAATGAATATCAACAAGATGCTTATGATAAGATAAACCATAACATTCAGCAAAAAAGGCCTGTATTGTTGCATGGAGTTACCTCAAGCGGAAAAACAGAGGTTTATCTGCATTTAATCAAGCAGGTAATAGGGCAAGAAAAGCAAGTGCTTTACTTATTACCTGAAATTGGTCTAACTAGTCAGATTATTAGTAGAATAAATAAGAATTTTGGAGCCAACTCTACGGTGTATCATTCCGGATTAAGCACATCCGAAAAATATGAAATTTGGAAGGCACTGCTTGATACAAATGCAACAAATCTGAAATTGATTGTAGGAGTAAGGTCGGCTATATTTTTGCCATTCACAAACCTAGGCCTGATTATCGTAGACGAGGAACATGAAAGCACCTTTAAACAAACAGAACCTGCACCTCGTTACAATGCCCGCGATATGGCTTTGGTATTGGCACAAATGCACAAATGCGGAATTGTGCTTGGAAGTGCCACACCATCGGTAGAAAGCTATTTTAATGCCAAGACAGGTAAATTCGAATTGGTGGAAATAAGTAAGCGATTTGATTCCCAAAAATTGCCCATCGTAGAAATTATTGACATGAGGTTGAAACAAAATCAACTAAAGAACTCAGTTTTTAGTCCTATTATGCTCAAAAAAGTGAATGATGCGCTTGAAAAGAAAGAACAAATTATTCTATTCAGAAACAGGCGGGGTTTTTCGCCTATTTTGATTTGCGCAGATTGCGGTGCAATACCTAAATGCAAAAACTGCGATGTAAGCCTAACATACCACAAAGAAGACAACCAACTTGTATGCCATTACTGCGGTTATAGCCACAAAAATACGGGAAAATGCAGCTATTGCGGAAAAACAAATTTAAATACAGTAGGTTACGGTACACAGAAATTGGAAGAAGAAATTCAGTTCATATTTAAGAATGCTAAAGTAGCCAGGGTAGACACCGATTCAATGCGCAAAAAACATGCTTATAAGAAATTATTTGATGATTTTGAAGCGCAGAAAATTGATATTTTAGTGGGTACGCAGATATTGGCAAAGGGTTTGGATTTTAAGCATGTGAACACAGTGGGCGTTTTGTCGGTAGATGCTTTGAGTAGTATGGCCGATTTTAGGGCAAACGAACGGGCCTATCAATTACTTACACAAGTAAGTGGAAGAGCCGGCCGCCATAAGGGCGAAGGCTTGGTTATTATGCAGGCCTATAGTACCGAAAACAAGATGCTTGGTTTTGTAGAAAAAGCAGATTTTATCTCATTTTATAATAATGAAATATCAGAAAGACAGGAATTTATGTATCCACCTTTCGTAAAGCTCATAAAAATTGAGGTAAGGCATAATTTGGAAAATATTGCTCAAAAGGCAGCGCAAACCTTGGTTTTGGCATTACAACAAAAGCAAGATTGTGTGGTTTTAGGTCCAATTTATCCATATATAAAGCGGGTGCAGAACAAATATAATTTACAAATTTTGATTAAACTTAAGCGAAGCAATCACCTGCACGAAGATAAAATGTTTGTTAAAAAAATACTCAATCTAATGAGTAAAGATACTGATATTAAGTCTGTTCAGTATGTAGTGGATGTTGATCCATATTAAAATATGAGGTAGGAATACAATTTGATTTTTGCCAATAGATACTTTGATGTATATTTGACCAAAAGCAAAAAAATGGAAGTTTTAGGTATAGATATTGGTGGTTCGGGCATTAAAGGAGCACCTATAAACATAGAAAACGGTAGCTTTGTAGCCGAAAGGGTGAGGTTTGATACACCGGAAATTTCGAATTCAGAGAATATGGCTCACGTTGTAAAACAAATTATAACATATTTTAATTGGAAAGGCCCAGTAGGAGTAGGCTTTCCGGCCATTGTTCGCAATGGAGTAGCCAAAACAGCTGCGAATATTGACAAATCGTGGAAAGAAACAAATGTAGCCGAGTTGTTTTCTTCGATATCCGGAAACAAAGTAGCCGTATTAAACGATGCGGATGCCGCCGGCTTGGCCGAATTAAGATTTGGAGATACATATCATAACGAAGATTTGGTTTTGTTTTTAACTGTAGGCACAGGCATAGGAACGGCCTTATTTTATAAAGGTGCATTGCTGCCTAATATGGAACTTGGGCATTTAGAGCTCTTCGGAAAAGATGCAGAGCTGTATTGCTCGGATGCGGTTAGAAAACAGAAAAATCTTTCAAGAACAGAATGGGCTGTGCGTTTCAACGATTATTTAATGCATGTGGAGAAATTATTATCTCCGGATTTAATCATTTTAGGCGGTGGTTCAAGTAAGAAGTTTTATAAGTTTAACGAAGTTTTTTCTGTTAACGCAAAAATATTACCTGCCAGTTTGTTAAACAATGCAGGAATTGTAGGTGCAGCTATGTATGCACACGAAAACCTGGGCTAATAGTTTTTCAATTTGTTTTAGTATGAGCCGCTATATTCGCAATCTTATTGCAGAGGGAGAACATGTGCAACAAGATTTTAAATATGCTATAAACGATTCCCGAAAAATAGCACGTAGTTTGAGTGCTTTTGCCAATACCCAAGGTGGCAGGCTATTGATTGGCGTTAAGGATAATGGCGTAATTGCTGGAGTAAGTAGCGACGAAGAAGTGTATATGGTAGAAGCTGCGGCTAATTTTTATTGTCGTCCGGCAATAGAGTTTAGTTCTAAGTTGTGGACAATTGATGGAAAAGTTGTGGTGGAAATAAAAATACAGGAGAGCAAGAATAAGCCGCATTTAGCCGAAAAAGATGGAAAGTGGATGGCTTATGTAAGGGTATTAGACGAAAACATTCTGGCCGATGTGGTTTGGATGAATTACTGGAAACTGCAACACAGAAATGAAGGCGTGTTTATGGAATATTCGCTGGCAGAAAGAAAGCTTATACAATTGTTGGAGTTGCGCAAAGAAGTTTCGCTGGAGCATTTTATTGTAGAAGCTGCCATTACCCGCAAGGAAGCTATTGGCGTGCTTGCAAGAATGGCTGCATTAGATGTAGTAGAAATTAATTATGCAGAAGAAGGCTTTGTATATAGTTTAAAAGGACAAGAATTATAATTGTATACTTTTTAATTTATTTCTATCGTAAATAATAAGCCATAAATTATTATATTTTGTAATAAATTCAATTTGTTGCTGTTGTTGTTTTATTTCATCAATTCCTTTTATCAATTCCGGTGGTAAATACGATGCGGCAATGCCCGATTTGCCATAGCTTACAATCCATTGATTCTCAAATACAATGATTTGTTTTATCTTCAAGTATTTTTTGTTTATTTCATCAATTTTTGCTTGTAAACCAATATATTGCTTATCGGCAAAAAAATCATTGAAATTATATAGAATGATATAACTGCTATTGGACAAAAATACGTATTGAATAGAATTTTTCCGGAATTTGAGTTCATTAAATTTTTGGGTGAGCACAGAATCGCAAGCCTTGCAAATTAATCCGTTTTGATGAAGAATAATGAGCAGTGAATCGTTTTGAATAATTTGGAAAATGCTTTGGTTTTTCTTTCCGAAATTATTCAATAGATTTATTTGGGAACTATCTAATTTTGTAGCCGAAAATTCGTTTTGACCATAAAGCATAATCCAATTAGTATCATTCTGGATGTTAATGCTTTTAATAACCTTATCTTTAGATGACACATAATTTATCTCCTGTAAGAGCAAATCTAATTTCGATTGAGCGAAAAGAAAATCAGGCAATAAAAAAATGCCTGATATTAAAAGTTTTATAAATATTTTCATTTGTAAAAATCAATTATTGATTATCAAAAAAAAACAGCCAGCAAAATAATTAAGTATTTGTTAAAAAAGTAGCTATCTATAAGAAAAAAAGGCAAACAAACTTTTTTATTAAATTCTTTAGTCTAAAAGAAAATAAGCAGCACCAAACATTTCTTCCGAACGTTCCACATGGCCAATTACATTATTTCCTGTTGGCGAATCATAAAGAAAGCCATTGTAATCAATGCGTCCAACACATTTTTTCGTTCCGGTTCTGCTTTTGTAAACGCTCCCGTCGCGGTCTATTCTTCCAAGAAATTCCCCATTTTTTGCATATACAAAATTATCCGGAAAATCAATTCGGCCAATAGGTAAGCTTACATTAATTTTTTCGTAAATAATACCATCTTTGCCAACGCGCCCAAGGCAAAGCGCACCATTCCTGCCTTTATAAACATTAGCCATAGTCTATTGAATTTTTAGGTTTTGTTAAACAAAGGTAAAATATTTTGCGGCCTAAGTCAAGTTTTTAGCAAATAAATTATTTAGAAATGCTTGATATGATTAACAGATACTGATTTTATTTGTATTAACAAAGTATAACTACATGATTAATAATATTTTGACTTATTTCGTGTTAAGTTAATGTGAAAAGAAGAATGATTCTTGTCGAGGAATTTGATTGTTCTATTTTTGCCCGCCATTTGAAAGAAAGTTGCATGAAAAAATTACCAAAACTTATTTTTATTCTTATTTTTACCTTCACAGTTCAGAATTCTGTCCTTGTATCGGCCAGTACAGAGCATCATGTGAGTGAACCAATCAACTCGGTTTATGCTAAAGAGTATTTATGGAATAAAAACTACCACGAAACTCTTGAATTTATTAAATCTCACGAAGGTTTTAGTTCTCTACCCTATCAGTGTGTGGCCGGACAGCCAACCATTGGATATGGACATCTTATTAAAGAAAATGAGCAATTTAGTGCCCCAATTTCCGAAAGAAAAGCATTAGAATTGCTGAAAAAAGATTTTGATACCGCACTAAAGCTAACCGAAAGCCTTGTTGATATAGAAGGCTCAAGAAAATTGGCTATTGCTCATTTTGTATATTCTGTGGGAATCGGAAATTTTAGCAGGAGTCAGCTAAAAAAGTTAATCGACCAAAATAAGCCAATAGATGAGGCTATACTATTATGGTCGAACTATACTAGTTCCGGAGGTACAAAAATAAGAAGCGAAATGGCCTTCAAAATAAGGCAATGGGAGCTATATATGTACAATAAGGACGAAAGTTATTTTCATCTTGCTTTGAAATAACGGTAAATGCTTTTTAGACACAATCTGGCTTTGTTGGGATTCAAAATCCGGCAAAGCTATTTTTGTATTGCTTTAAAGCAAGCCAATCATTTTTAAAAATTCGTTTTCCGAAATGATTGGAACTCCAAGTTTTTTTACTTTTTCTAGTTTTGCTGGTCCCATGTTCTCGCCGGCCAACAAAAAGTTGGTATTTTTTGAAACCGAAGAGGCATTTTTTCCGCCATTGGTTTCGATCAATTTTTTTAGTTCTTCGCGCGAATATTTTTCAAATGTACCAGAAATTACAATCGACTTTCCATCCAGTATATTGCTGCTAAGGCTTGCCTCCTCAATTTCGAACTGCAGGCCGCAAGCAATTAGTTTATTAAGCATTTCGATGTTTTCGTCTGCATTAAAAAAAGCGATAATGCTTTGAGCAATTCTTTCTCCAATTTCTTCGATTTGAGTAAGTTGTTCGTAATTGGCGTTCATGATGGCATGAATGTTTTTTAAACTTTTGGCCAGTATTTTGGCCACAGTTGCGCCAACAAATCTAATTCCCATGGCAAATAATACCCTTTCGAAAGGTACTTTTTTTGATTCTTCGATACTTTCGATTAAATTTTGTGCAGATTTTTCTGCAAATCTTTCTAAAATAAGAAGTTGTTCTTTTTTTAGTTCGTATAAACCGGCAACATTCCTGATTAAACCGTTTTGGAATAATAAATCCACAGTAGCTTCGGCAGCGTTAATATTCATGGCTTTTCTACTGATAAAATGCTCGATTTTGCCTTTAATTTGGGGTGCGCAGTTCTTGGAGTTTGGGCAATAATGCTGAGCTTCGCCATCTTCTCTAACTAAGGGGGTATTACAACTTGGGCAAATTTCGATAAACTCAAATTTTGGGAGAGTTTCGTTACGCTTGTTTAGGTTAACACCTACAATTTTAGGAATAATCTCGCCGCCTTTTTCAACATATACAAAATCGCCCACCCGCACATCGAGTTCATTAATTATATCGGCATTATGCAAAGATGCTCTCTTAACTGTGGTTCCGGCCAGTAAAACGGGCTGCAAATTGGCCACAGGAGTAATGGCACCCGTTCTGCCAATCTGAAAATCAATGCTCACTAGTTTGGTTTCGGCCTGTTCGGCTTTGAATTTATAAGAGGTAGCCCAACGCGGCGTTTTGCTTGTAAAGCCTAATTCATCCTGAAGTCTTTTGGAATTAATTTTTACCACAATTCCGTCGATGTCAAAAGGAAGTTTTTTTCGTTCATCATTCCAAAAATCAATAAATTCGAAAACTTCGTTAATTGATTTGAGTTTTTTTGAGTGCTCCGATATTTTGAAACCCCAGCTTTTTGCTAAGCTCAAATTTTCGAAGTGACCATCGTGAGGTAGATTTTCGGAGAGCAGATAGTAGAGAAAGCAATCGAGTTTTCTTTTTGCTACTTCGCCCGAATTTTGCATCTTAAGTGTTCCGCTTGCGGCATTTCTGGGGTTAGCAAATGCTTGTTCATCATTTTCTAGTCTTTCAATATTCATGGCTTCGAAAGCACTATGTGGGAGTAAAATTTCGCCTCTGATTTCAAATTCATCTGGAAAACCACTATTCTGAAGCACAAGTGGAATACTTTTGATTGTTTTTACATTGGCACTCACATCGTCGCCCATAGCTCCGTCGCCGCGAGTTACAGCCTTTTCAAATTTGCCGTTTTTGTAGCGCAATCCAATAGCAGTTCCATCAAATTTCAGTTCGGCCACGTACTCAAATTCACCTTCGATAAGTTTTCTTATTCTTTTGTCGAAATCCAACAGTTCTTCTTTGCTGTATGTGTTTGCCAAAGAGAGCATTGGGTATAAATGTGGAATTTGTTCAAATTCTTTTGAAATATCGCTGCCAACCCTTTGAGTAGGCGAAAGGGAGTCGGCAAATTGCGGAAATTCTTTTTCGAGCCTATCCAGTTCATTCATTTTTTTGTCGAATTCAAAATCGGAAATAAGCGGATTGTTTAAAACATAATATTGATAATTATGTTTGTTAAGCTCATGGCGAAGAGAAAGAATCTGATTTTTTGCGCTGTTTTCGTCCATCTGAAATGTAATTTGGGCGAATATACAGAAATTTTTTGCTTGAAAATAAATCGAAATGCATTTTTTTTGGGAAACAGATATTATTGTCTTAATTTAGGGCAGATAAAAAAAGCTAGTATGGAAAACAATGATTCGCGCAGAGGTTTTTTAAAAAAAATTGGTGCAACCCTTACGGCGGCTGCCATGTCTACATTTGAAGTAGGCGCTGTACAGGTAGATAAAATTGCTTCTTTGAGCCCCGAAAAACAAGAATTTCTGAAAAAATATAAAATTTGGATTGATAATTTCAAAAAAGTTGTGGAAGTTCAAAAACGCAATTTGCAAGACGTTAAAAATAATGATTATATGATGAAGCTTTCTGAAGAAGCAGAAGCCTGGAAGTCCGAATTGCAATCTTATTTGTTAGATAAGGATTTTGCAGAAGAGTATTTGAAATTAACTGTAGAGCTTACCAATAAGATAAAAAACGATCATCCATTTGGAAATTATACCTATCCGGAAGTTTACGAAGAAAATAAAGAATAATATCGATATATTCGAAGATTTTTAAAAAGCGAATCGGCCAAAGAAACAAGCAGGCCGATTCGCTTTTTTTATTTCACTCTAAGGTTTTTTGGTACAAAAATCGGCTCAATTTCTATATCCTGATTGCCTTTTTTGATAATTTTAAATTCGATTCTTCTGTTGTATTTTTGTCCTTCTGTAGTTGCATTGTTTGCTATGGGCAAGCTTTCGCCCAGTCCAACAGCTTCAATTTGTTGGGAGTTTACTCCTTTGTTGGTAAGATAATTTTTTGCGGCCAATGCTCTTTTGTTTGTTAAATCCAGATTATAAGCTTCGTCGCTGTTGGCATCCGAATGGGCTTGAATAGAAATAATGGCCTGAGGGTTCTTTTTTAAATAAGTACTCAAATTATCAAGTTCATTCTGATATGTATTGGTAATTTCAACGCTATTTGTTTCGAAAAAAATATCGTGAATTATGGTTTTATTATTTAGCAAAAGAGTTGGTGGATTATAGAAAACAACTGGTTCCAGTTCTATTCCTTTTTTTATTTTGTAGTAGGCAGAATCTTGCGGAACCGAAAAGTAATTCACATAAGACAAATATCCTTGAGCTTCGTATAAGGCTTTGTATTCTCTTTCGGGAGGCAATAAGAATAAAAATTTACCACTCACTTTATTGGGCAAAAATACACCAACAAGTTCGTCGGTTTCTTTATCCGAAATGCTTATTTGAACTTTGTCGATTGGTGCTTCGTCGTCAAAACTAACTGTGCCAATCATCAGGGCCAAATTATCTTCTTCTTTTTCGGGAATAATAACAAATTTATAAATATCAGCCTTTGATTCTTGTGCATTTCTATTCGAAATTAAAAATCCATCGGCATTATTTGGATGCAGCCAGAATTGAAAATCGTCGGAAGTACTATTGAGCGGAACACCCATATTTATGGCTTCTTGCCAATGAAGGTTCTCATCCATCTCCGATTTAAAGATATCGAAACCGCCCATGTTTTTATGTCCTTGAGAGCTAAAATAGAGCGTATTTAAATCAGCAGCCAGAAAAGGAGTTATTTCGTCGTATGGAGAATTAATCTCCGAACCCAAATTTATGGCTTCTCCCCAAGTTTCGTCCTCTTTTTTTGCAACCATGTAAAGGTCAAAGCCACCAAATCCTCCGGCACGATTACTGCTAAAAACGATAATTCTGTTGTCGACAGAGAAAACTGCATTTTTTTCTATCGCAGTTGTGTTAATTGGATTGGGCATCAGTTCAGATTTTTTCCAGAATCCTTTTTGCCATGATGTTACAAAAATATCATTCTCAAATTCGAAAAGAAGATATCTGCTATCAACCGAAATAGAGCTTACAATGGCATCTTTGGGCAATCCGGATAAAAACATGCCCGAAGTTTTTTGTTCTATTTTTGCTACTTGGTCTTCTATTTTTTCTAAAGCATATACAAGTTTCGATTTATCGGCCGAACTGGTGAATAATATTTCGTTATTCGTACTGCTGTATTCATGGGCTATCTCTATTTTTGTTTTTGTTTTTGTTTTTTCAAATTCCTGATAATTCTGGCATAATTGGCTCTCTGATAGTATTTTGTGCTGCAAATCAATGTTGCTTCCTGCAGCTTTTTGCGCATGTTTCAAAATTTCGAAACATGAGGTTATATTTAGCTGTCTACGGTAAATATCGTCCAATATATAATAGGTATCAAAAGGCACTGAATTTGGTTTTTCAACCGAAAAACTAGTGTCAGCAAATTGGTAAATATCCAAAAGGATTGAATTTGCACTGTTCCAATCACCTTGTTGAAAAAGTATTTTAGCTTCCCAATACTGATAATAGAGGTGGTTGTTTTCTTTTTGCAAACTTTTTATTGATTGAAGTGCAAAATCGAAGTTTTTCTGGTTATAATTCTTGATAACCACATCCAGATTTTTTAGCTCAGTTTTTGTAAGTTGAGCCATCAAGGAAAAATAATACAAAAAACATAAAAGAAGCAAGGCAAATTTCTTCATAACTGGAATGCTTAAATAATCCATCCAAAGATAATAATAAATGTAAATATAAAATTTTAAATATTCTATACTCATTACCAATGATTAGTTAATCAGTTTATTATATTTTAATGAAATGTGAATTGCTATTAATGTGTTGATTAAATTGATTTTATCTGAAGTTGTTTTTCAGAACGCATGCAAATTATTAGAAACAAAAATCTAGCTGCAAAATAATGATTTAAAACATTTTTAGCATCGCCCGAAAAGCTTTACATTTGGTTACAAAACATAAAACTATGTACGGAAAGTTAAAAGACCATTTAGTTAAAGAATTGGCTGCCATAAAAGAAGCCGGTTTATATAAAAACGAGCGAATTATTACCAGTCCGCAGGCGGCAGAAATAACGCTTTCTACAGGCCAAAGCGTGTTGAATTTTTGTGCAAATAATTATCTTGGTTTGTCGTCGCATCCAAGAGTGGTAGAAGCTTCAATCAGAGCACTTCGATCTCATGGTTACGGAATGTCATCGGTTAGATTTATTTGTGGCACACAGGATATTCACAGAGAACTTGAACTGAAAATAGCCGATTTCTTTGGTATGGAAGAAACTATTTTATACGCAGCGGCTTTCGATGCCAATGGCGGTATTTTTGAACCTTTATTTCTCGAAGAAGATGCCATTATCTCCGATGAATTAAATCATGCATCCATTATAGATGGCGTAAGACTTAGCAAGGCAGTTCGATATAGATATAAACACGCCGATATGAACGATTTGGAAGAAAATCTAAAAAAAGCCTCGGCGCAAAGATTTAAAATTATTGTTACCGATGGTGTTTTTTCCATGGATGGAGATATTGCCAAATTGGACGAAATTACACGCTTGGCCGAAAAATATGATGCCCTGGTGATGGTAGATGATAGTCATGCTGCCGGGTTTATCGGAAAAACAGGCCGTGGAACACACGAGCATCACAACGTAATGGATAAAGTAGACATTATAACCGGAACACTCGGCAAAGCCCTTGGCGGAGCAATGGGCGGATATACCACCGGCAAAAAGGAAATTATAGAAATGCTACGTCAGCGTTCCAGACCATATTTGTTTAGCAACTCTTTGGCTCCTAATATTGTAGGTGCCGCACTCGAAGTTTTTAATATGCTTTCCGAAACAACATCACTTAGAGATAAATTGATGTGGAATCGCGAGTATTTTATGGCGGGAATGCAAAATGCCGGATTCGATTTAAAACCTTCTGATTCTGCTATCGTTGCCTTAATGCTTTACGATGCCCGATTGTCGCAAGAATTTGCTGCACAATTGCTCAAGGAAGGTATTTATGTTATTGGCTTTTATTACCCTGTGGTGGCAAAAGGATTGGCACGCATCAGAATTCAACTTTCTGCTGCACACGAAAAAGAGCATCTCGACAAAGCTTTGGCCGCTTTCATTAAAGTTGGAAAAGAATTAAAAGTGATTAAAGAATAAAACATTATCATTTTTGTGATTCTTTTTTTATACAGATTTTAGTAAAATAAAAATCTTTCAGACCCATATATTCTGAAAGATTTTTTCATTTTTGGTGCTTTAACAAAGTTTAACGATGCCGAAAACAACAGAATGCTTATTTTTCCTGTTTTAATAGAAACAAAAATTAATTCAGATATGAAAAAATGGGTTTTAATAATTATTGCATTTTTCTTTGCTAATGCTCTAATGGCGCAGGAAAGAACGCCTGCAATAAGTTTCGAAAAAACAGTTCACGATTTTGGAACCATTAAAGAAGCTGATGGAAAAGTACATTACAAATTTATTTTTAAAAACTCCGGTTCAACACCCTTAATAATAACCAATGTAGATGCTGCCTGCGGTTGCACCACACCCGAGTGGTCAAAAACACCTGTGTTGCCGGGTAAAACAGGTTTTGTAGATGCAGAGTTTAATCCGGAGAATTATCAAAAATTCGACAAATCAATTGTGGTACATACCAACGGAAAACCTTCGACAGTAACGTTAAGAGTAATTGGCGAAGTAATTCCTAAGGAAAAATCTTTGACCGATATTTTTGCTTATTCATTTGGCAGTGCGCGAGTAAAAGGAAAAAATATTGCCTTTGCCAGTTTAGAGAATGAGCAAAAAGAAGTAGTATTTGAGTTTTATAATGATTCTAAAAGCGATTTAAAACTCAGTTTTAGCAATTTGCCCGGTTTTGTTTCGGTAGATAAAAGTCCAATTGTAATAAAACCACAGCAAATTTCCAGTGTAAAATTTTTGGCCAATCCGGTTAAAGCGGCTAAAGGTTTTCATAAAGAGTTGATTCATTTGAATATTAACGGAACAACTTACGAGAATGCCCTGAAAATTGTGGCATCTGTAAAATAAAAATTTCTTCATTTTGGGAAATACACAATTGCTTGTATTTTACATTATTTGCAGGAAATGCTTATTTGTTTTTCCGCGAAACTATTTATATAATAACTCAATTTTACTACATTTGTAAAATAAAATTCTTCAATATGAAAAGTATATACATTATCATTCTGACAGTTATGCTGTCGTTTTCGATACAAGCCCAGACAAAAAGCCCAAAAATTTCGTTTGCAAAAAATACGCACGATTTTGGTACAATAAAAGAAGCCGACGGAAAAGTAAGCTATAAGTTTGAGTTTGTAAATACAGGAAATGCTTCGCTATTACTAACCAGCGTAAACGCAACCTGCGGATGCACCACACCAAACTGGACAAATACACCCATACTTGCAGGAGAAAAGGGCTATGTAGAGGTTATTTTTAATCCGCAGGGCTATCGCTCCTTTACCAAATCAATTAATGTAACTACCAACGGAGAGCCTTCGCAGGTACAATTGCTTATAAAGGGCACTGTAGAACCGGCGCAAGCACAAGCCAATCAGGCGGCTAATTATAAATACGATATTAA
Organism: Acetofilamentum sp.; assembly: GCA_020720625.1. GTDB lineage: Bacteria > Bacteroidota > Bacteroidia > Bacteroidales > DYOH01 > DYOH01. The sequence continues at coordinate 56,352 of DYOH01000003.1, forward strand.
CGGAATAAAATTCCAAAGTTTACATGTGGGCTTTGGCGAAATTATGCGCGAGGCTGAATCTACCAAAACCATTGATATTTTAAATTCTAATACATCTGTGGCAAAATTAGAATTTACAGGCTTGCCAGCACACATAAAAGTAAAATCGGAACCAACGGAGATAGCGCCAAATACAAGCGGAAAAATTATCATTACTTACGATGCCAAGCTTAAAAACGACTGGGATTATGTACACGATGTGCTCTTTTTGAAAGTAAACGGTGCATCTGCCGGAAATAACCGCATAAATGTTAGCGCGGTAATTAAAGAAGATTTTTCGAAAATGACCGCAGATGAAAAAATAAAAGCCCCTGTAGCTGTTTTTGAAAAAGAAACTTTTGATTTTGGCGATATTGCCGAAGCACAGAAAGTGGATTATGCTTTTAAACTAAAAAATTCGGGCAAATCTATGCTAATTATCCGCAAAATTAGTGCTTCTTGCGGATGCACCGCAGTAATGCCCCAAACCACCACCATTAAACCCGGAGAAACTGTTGATTTAAAGGTGGTTTTTGATGCTGCCAATAAAAAAGGACCACAAAATAAAAGTATTACCGTGATTACCAACGACCCCGTAAATTCGCGCAAAGTTATATGGGTGAGAGGTAATGTACTCGAATCAAAACAATAATTTTATTTAGATTAAGAGAAAAGATGCATTTATTTTTATGAATGCATCTTTTTTTTTGAAACTATCCTAAAAACTGTGTAAAGTCATTTTCTGGATAAGCTTTACACAGTTTATGGGATGCTCCCTTATTTCTTTATTTTTTTTAGAATATCCGCTGGTACAGCATCTTTGTGCACCATAATGGCAATGGTTTTATATTGCACAAAAGCACGGGAGGCGTAGAAATAACCACCATATTTGTTGTATTCATCCCACGAATTTTTTACAATATAATACTTAGTCCCATTCTGGTCGGTGGCTGCACCCACAATGTGCATACTGTGGTCGTCGGTGGTATACTGTCTGTCGAAAGCTGCCTGACGGTTTTCCTGTGTAATTTCCATTTCCGGCATAGGTTTAACAAACGAGTAGCGCAAATTAGCCAGTTCCTGTTCAGTTATGTTTTCCCATTTTGAGCGTTCTGTACCGGAAACATCTTCGAGCGATTCGGCCGGAACCACTGCCACACCTTGTCTGGAAGCAAAACCCTTTTCGCTCACATCGGCCGCCCAACCTACAGTGTAACCTTTTTTTAAGGCATTGTCAATAATCATTTCCAATTCGTTAAGCGGAATATTGTGCCATTTTTCCCATAACCAATTGTCCGGAATCTCAACAATACATTCCTGATAAAAAAGATGATGCGAAAAAGAAGTAAAACTCAGGTAATCTTCAGGTTTAATTTTAAGATACTCCGAAGCTAAGCTTTTTGGAGTAAATTCCTTTCCTTTATAGCTGAATTTTTGAGGCACAACACCAAAATAAGCATCCAAAATGCCATCCAAACCATTGATCCAGGCAGTTGAAATACCTGCATTTCCATTAGCATTAACCTCGCTATAGGCCGATATAACTCCATCGCAATAGGTTTTAATTACTTTGTCTATTTCTGCATGCACATGGTTGTTTTCGCCGTAGTTCAATCCAGGGTAAACCTCTGTGGGCACATATCCGTAGTTGATAATGGTATGCAAAACGTCGTGCATTTCGCCGCCTGAACCTAAATTGGTTTTGTTTTGCATGCGCACATATTTTATCGCCTTTTCTTTATACATAAGCCTAACAGCGTACATTGGCGCTAAATCGGGCACCTCCTTAATGCCCAATCTTAAAGCTTCCGACTCGAAAAATGAAGTGGCTGCCCAGCTCCAGCAGGTTCCGCTTTTGTACTGGTTTTTTACGCTTGTTGCAGCCAGCCTGTTTACTTCTTTAAACTGATAGCCCTCTTGAGCTATTACATTGTATATTAATAAACTGACAATGAGAAAAGTGAAAATAAATTTTTTCATAATAAATTATTTTATTGTTGTGCTAAGCTAAGTATTTTCAAAGATTTATTAAAATTAAGCACCCTGTTAAAGTAGGTTAATTTTTGTTGAAGTTTTGGGTAGTAATGTTTTGGTGCATTAGATTTGCGAAAATTATTTAGCAAGAAAATTTTTTAATTTATAAGAGAGACAGACCAGGATATAAATTGATTAAAATTTTAACGATTACAAAATGAGAAAATTACAAAATGTTTTGATTTTATTATTTCTGTTTCAAGCTTATTTGCTTAATGGACAGATGATTAAACCTGTTAGCTGGTTTTTTGAGACAAAGCAGGTGAGCGATAATGAAGTTTTGCTGATATCTAAAGCAAAAATGCTGCCTCATTGGCATTTATACGGCCAGTTTTTTGAAGATGGTGGCCCAATTAAATTGAGCTTTAGCTTTGAGAAGTCAGCAAATTTTGGGTTGCTTGGAAAAGTGGTGGAAAGTCCTTCTCCTATAAAATCGCACGACGAAATTTTCGACATGGAGGTGCAATATTTTGATAATGAGGCCTCCTTTACTCAAAAAATAAAAGTATTAAGCGAAACCGATTTTGTTATAGATTTATATCTCGAAGGGCAAGCCTGTTTGGACGATGGACAATGTGTTCAGATAGAAGCAGAGCATAGTTTTCAGGTAAAGGGGGCCAAAAAAGCAGTTGCTCAGCAAGAAACAAACAAAACTACAGAAACAATAATTGTAGCTGATACAGCAGATGTATTGAAAAATACAGTCGAAAATGAGGATACTTTGCAGACCGTAATTCAAACAACTGAAGTAAAGCCAAATGAAGCATCAATAAAGGCAGCAACAAAATCGGAAGATGTAAAATCGCTTTGGATTTTCTTTTTCGTGGCATTTGGAGCCGGATTAATTACACTGCTTACTCCATGTGTTTTTCCTGTAGTGCCCATGACTGTTAGTTTTTTTATGCATAATCAGGGCAGCAAAGCCAAAGGAAAATTTCAGGCCTTGTTTTATGGTTTTTCAATCGTAGCCATTTATACATTACCAATACTTGTGCTCAATATTTTAACTGCTTTTTTGGGAGCAAACTTTATCGAGGCCGACTTTGCCAATACTTTGAGCACTCATTGGTTTTTTAATATTTTGTTTACCATCATATTTTTGATATTTGCGGCCTCGTTTTTTGGCTTGTTCGAAATTACCTTGCCCAGTTGGATGGTTGATAAAGCCGATAAGCAAGCCGATAAAGGTGGTTTATTGGGCGTATTTTTTATGGCATTTACCTTGGTGCTGGTTTCATTTTCGTGCACAGGGCCAATTGTTGGTTCAATTGTAGTGCAATCGCTTACCGGCTTACAGGTAGATGGTGGAGTAAGTTATACCTTTGGCGAATTATTTCTCAAATATGGCGAACCAACCATTGGTATGCTTGGCTTTTCTTTAGGCGTAGCAGTACCTTTTACTTTGTTTGCCCTGTTCCCATCGTGGCTTAAAAATCTGCCAAAATCCGGTGGTTGGCTTAATAGTGTAAAGGTTGTTTTAGGATTCCTTGAATTGGCGCTTGCGCTCAAATTTTTATCTGTATCAGACCAGGCATACCACTGGGGATTGCTCGACAGAGAGGTATATCTTGCCTTATGGATTGTAATATTCACACTTATGGGCTTCTATTTACTCGGAAAAATTAAATTTTCGGGGGATTCCGATTTACAGCATGTGAGCGTATCACGCCTCATGTTTTCTATCATAAGCTTTTCGTTTGTAGTATATATGATTCCGGGTATGTTTGGCGCACCGCTAAAGGCCTTGTCGGGCTATTTACCACCCCTGACCGGACAAGACTTTGATATTCAGCGTCTGATTCGCGAAGGCGGCACTGGCATGGCGGCAGCTACTTATGGAGAGAATAAAAGTATTTGCGAAACACCCAAATATGCCGACAAGCTGCACCTGCCGCATGGAATAAAGGGTTACTACGATTTTGAACAAGGATTAGCCTGTGCAAAAAAATTGGGTAAACCTGTATTTCTCGATTTCACGGGACATGGATGTACCAATTGCCGAAAAATGGAAGAAAATGTTTGGTCGAACCCCGATGTGCTTAAACGTTTGAAAGAGAACTTTGTAGTTATTTCGTTATATGTAGATGATAAAACAATATTGCCTGAGAATGAGTGGATAACATCTGCCTACGACGGCAAAGTAAAGAAAACCATTGGTAAAAAATACGCAGATTTTCAGATTTCCAAATTTGGTGTAAATGCGCAGCCATATTATATCATTATGGATTCCGATGGTAATATGCTCCATCAGCCTCATGCATTTGATACAAGCATCGAAAGTTTTATATCATTCCTTGATGCCGGATTAGCAGAATATAACAAAAAATAAAAAAAGGAAGCTCAAAAGCTTCCTTTTTTTTATTTTATACCGAAAATTTCTTAACTTTAGCTGCATATATTTTGTGGTTTCTCTGTAGAAATGTAATATGCGGCTAAAATTTTTGTTCTCAATATTATTTGTATTTCAGTTAAATTTTTTGTTTTCGCAAGATTTTAGCCTGCTCGGATTGCCCGAAATTAAATATTATTCATTCGAAGATTATAAAGCCGGTCCACAGAATTGGAGCATTGGTCAGGATGGAAATGGTCGGATGTATTTTGGAAATAACCATGGCTTATTGCGTTTTGACGGAGTAAACTGGGAGCTCTACCCATTAGAGAATCGTTCGATATTGCGAAGTTTAGATATAGACAGCGCCGGAAATGTTTTTGTTGGAGGTGAAGGAGAATTTGGATTTTTTTCGCCATCTGCCGATGGCACATTAAAATACACAAAATTATCTTCTGATACAATTGACGTATACTTTGTTGATGTATGGTCTACTTATGCTTACAACGATACAGTATATTTCTTTGCAGGAAAGTCGAACATTTTTTATTATCATCAAGGCCTGCTAAAAAGAGTTGAAAACGATATAGAATTTAGCAATTTTAGGGGTTTTAAAACCAAGTCGGGGATATATGCCATCGATGCTAATCATGGATTAGCCAAAATAGTAAACGCCAAACTCCAAAATACCAACCAATTAAAAGATGCATCAAAATATGAAATATATACATACCTTGAGAAAAACCCTAATACTTCTCTGGCTGTTAGTTCATTAAATGGACTATATATTCGGGAAAACCAGAAAAATTGGATACGGAAAAATACCTTCTTAGACGATTATCTAATAGAAAACCATCCATACCATGCAATTCAGTTGAATGATGGTAACATGTTAATATCTACACTACTAGGAGGTGTTGTTTTTATAAATGCGAATTTCAATCAGGCTAGCATTCTAAATAAAGCACAAGGTTTGCACGCAAATGGCATTTATAAAGCATTTCAGGATAAGCAAAATAATATTTGGCTTGCCACAGAAAATGGGATTGAGTATATTCACTATTCCAGTCCAATACGCAAATTAGGCGATAAAAACGGATTAGACGGAAGTCTTAATGCCGCCATCTTTTATCGTAACAAATTGTATTTAGGAACATACGGCGGGGTTTATTATTTGGATATAGATGAACTTAAAAAAAACTTATTTCAAAATAATGCCATTAAACTTTTAGCAAACGAATATTTTTTTGGATTGGATTTTGGATTGATAAAGCTTGGAAACTCCGATACCGTTTTATTAGGTTCCACATTGCGGAGTATCATTAGAATTACAGAGAATGAAATTACAACTGTCGAAAGTTTTTATGGTGCCGAAGATATTGAACAATCCAACATCTATCCACAGTATTTTGGAGTAGCCCACGGAGAAGGAATAAATTTGTTTAAAATAAATTACGATGGTTCGAAGATTGAAAATATAGGCAAATTATTCGGCTTCAATTACAATGTAAGAAAAATTTTGTTCGACAATCACGGATACATTTGGGCTCAAACAGCAAGAGAAGGTCTGGCATTAATAGAGATTCTCGACTATGAAAAGCTGGAATTTAGAAGTTATTTTTTTGATGAAACACATGGATTGCCAGATAAGATAAAAAATACACCAATAATAATAGACACAAGCCTTGTTATATCTACAAATAATGGTCTTTACGACATTGTTTTGGATAAAGAAAATTTGCAAAATACAAAGTTTAAGACATCGCGAAAATTCGGATTCGATTTTGCCAGGGATTCTCTGGTTTTTGATTTTGCCTTTATGCATGAAAACAAAGTTTGGGGACATGCCAATAATAGCTTTTTTTATAAAGAAACCGATAATTTAATATACAAAGAGCCTTTTTTTGCAATTACTGATGTGGCAGAAGAAACAACACTTTCTTTTTTAGAAAATAAAATTGTAGCCATTGGTTCGCACAATATGCTTTATTTTTTTAACGAGAAAAAGGATAAAAGCTACGAATTCTACTTCACGCCATTGCTAAACAAAATTAAAATCAATGGAGATTTTTATCCCATTGAACCCAGCGTTGGAGGCCTCGAAATTAAATATGTAGCGAAAAATACATATTCTTTTGTACAGAAACTTAGTAGTAATCAAAATAATTTGAGTTTTTATTTTGCTGTACCCTATTTCGAATACTCCGAAAAAATAGCCTATTCATATCAATTAGAAGGATACGACAATAAATGGTCGGAGTTTTCGTCCGACAATGTTGCGCGCTACACAAATCTCGGAGCCGGCGATTATATATTTAAAGTAAAAGCCCGCAATGTATATACCCACCAAAGCCAAGAACTATTGTTTTTATTTGCAATTAGAAGCCCTTGGTATTTAAGTGCTTATTCAATATTTGCATTTACTTCGCTTCTCCTGATACTTATTTATGTGATTATTAGATTAAATAGTGTAAGACTAATAAATCAAAACAAGAAATTAGAGGAAATTGTAAAAAACCGAACACTAGAAATATATCAGCAAAAAGAGGAAATTCAGTCGCAAACCGAACAATTAAAATCACAGTCGGAGTTATTAAAATTGTCGAATATAGAACTAAGGCAGTTATCCCTGGTAGCCAAAGGCACATCCAATTCGGTATTAATACTGGACGATAGAGGAAATATTGAATGGTGGAACTCCGGCTTTACAAAGCTATTCAAGTATAAATTTATGAAATATCAGGGCTCAAACTTTAATAAAATAAAAAGCAAAATCAGGCCCGATTTAGAAGAAAGTATTAACGAAATAAAGCAGACCAGGCTGCCCAAAGTGTATACAATTCAAGACGAAATATCGCCGGGAGAGTATTTGTGGTTTCAAACTTCAGTAACACCGGTTTTCGAAGAAGATGGCACAGTATTTAGGTACATTGTAATAGATTCTGATATAACACAAATAAAAATAGCCGAAAGCGAAATCAATAATCAAAAGCATCAGCTTGAAAAACAGCGCGATAAAATAGCCCATCATAACAAGGAAATGACATCCAGTATTGAGTATGCCAGTAGAATACAGCAAGCCATGCTGCCATTGCCCATTTTTCTGGAAGCCATTTTTAGCGACTTTTTTGTACTAAACCTTCCACGCGATATTGTGAGTGGAGATTTTTACTGGGCCAGCAGAATAAAAAATCGAACATACATGGCCTTGGGCGATTGCACCGGCCATGGTATTCCGGGAGCATTTTTGAGTTTGCTTGGAATCTCGTTTTTAAATAATATTATTCAGCGAAACGACGATTTATTGTTAAGCCCGGCAGAAATTCTTAATCAATTGCGCGAACGATTTATTGTATCCCTACATCAAAGGGGCAAAAATGGAGAAAGCCAGGATGGTATGGATATTTCTTTGGTGATGATAGACCAAGAGAGCAGTATTCTCGAATTTGCCGGGGCAAATAATCCTTTTTATTTTTTTAAGGAAAATTCTAGCCTCCTACAAGAATTAAAGGCAGATAAAATGCCCATTGGAATTCATGCCAACGACCATTTGCCATTTACGAATCATACCATTAGTGTCAGGAAAAACGATATAATTTACTTATTTACTGATGGCTATAGGGATCAATTTGGTGGTAATGAAGGAAAGAAATTTATGACAATGCGATTTAAAAAACTATTAACCAGCGTAAAAGACCTCGAACTTAACAAGCAGAAACAAATATTAACCGAAATTTTTATGGAATGGAAGATGGGTTTTGATCAGGTTGATGATATTTTAATTTTTGGAATCAAATTATAATTCCCTAAATTTAGCCTTCAAAATAAATAAATATAAAAAAGAAGAAAAATGAGAGCGGAAAGGCGAGTAATTTTGGTTCTTTTGTTTTTTTTGATTCAATCAGGTATTTCAGCTCAAATAGTTGATTCTTTGAGAGCAGAGTTGGATATGCATCTGGAAAAAGTAGGCGAGGATTCTAAGGCCTTGGATTTATTAAAACAAATTTTTGTAGAATCTTATGATAATGAGCAATTTGCCTTAGAAATTGCAGCACAGGCCATGCTAATGGCCGCAAATCTCAGCGACAAGCAAAATGAAGCACTCATGCACGAATGGATTGCCAAGGTATATCGAAAGCAAAAAATGTATTATTTGGCAATGGATTATTACTTAAAAGCGGTAAAATTTTATCAGGAACTTGAAATATTTGAAAGCGAAGCACAGTGCTATCTGGAATTAGGGTATACCTATATGGAGCAGAATGCCGACGATTTGGCCCTAAAACATTTCAATCTTGCAAAGAATATTTACGAGAAGAACAAAGTTAAACCGGGTTTAGCCACCGTTCAGCAAGCTATTGGTAATCTGTATTTTAAAGAAGAAAACTACGAGTTAGCAATCGAGCAATTTCAGATGGCATTAACTAATACAGAGCAAGAGAAAAGCGATTTAATTGCCGGTTTGTATTTGAATATTGCACGGGCATATATTCAGAACGAAGATTTTGAAGAAGGCATAGAATATTTGCGAAGGGCACTTGTAAAATATAAACTAGGAAATAACCTACAACTGGTAGCCGAAGTATATGTGCAATATGGTGAGGTGTATATCGAACAAAAAGATTATAAACAAGCACTTTTAAATTACGAAAATGCCCTCTTTATAAACCGCGAAGCCCAGGATTATAACAAAATTGCCGAAAATTATAATAAAATTTCCATCATACATTATCGAAGCGGAAATTTTGTCGAAGCCGCACTTCAGGCCGAAAACGCACTAAATTACAACAATAATAACCTTGAGGAGCTTGAAAATTCTTATCAAAATTTATCCAAAGCTAATGAAAAACTTAATAAAGTGGATTTATCTCTGGAATTTTTGAAGAAGTATCTTCGGGTGCACGATCAGATTACCGAAGATCGTGAAAACAAGCAATTTAACGAAATGCAAATTGGTTTAGAACTTTCCAGGCAGGAAAAGGAAGTAGAACTATTAAAAAGAGATCAACAAATTCAAAATGAAGAGCTAAAGAGAAGTCGCTTACAAACCTACTTTCTGCTCTTTGGAATCGTTTTGGTAATTTTGTTTGCATACTATTACTATATCAATAATAAAAGAACAAAGAAGGCTAATTTAGAAATAATCAGGCAAAAAGAAGAGTTATCTGATGCCAATAAAGCCATTTTGCAACAAAAAGAACTAATTCAGTTAAAAAATAAAGACATTGAAGCAGGCATAAAATATGCACAAAGAATTCAAATGGCCCTATTTCCGGATGTAAATGTTTTAAAAAGAATTCTCCCGGATTCTATGGTATATTTTCATCCCAAAGACGAAATCAGTGGTGATTTGTATTGGTACTATCAGCTTAAAGAATCTAACAAATTGCTCATAGCTGCCGTAGATTGTACAGGACATGGTGTGCCTGGAGCATTTATGTCGGTGCTAGGCAACACGCTGCTAAATCAGATAGTTGGAGCAGGAGTTTATAAGCCCGACCAGATACTCAACCAGCTTCACCAAATGGTGCGACAAGCTTTGCATCAGGATACCACCACCAACCGCGATGGCATGGATATGGCTATTTGCTCTATCGACATGTCGAGAAGAGAGATAGAATTTGCCGGAGCTAAAAATCCGTTGGTTTATTTTATCGATTTTGAAGCAATTCAGCTTAAAGGAGATATGTTTTCCATTGGCGGTATTCAGCGTGAAAGCGAAAGACTGTTTACCAAAAATACGATTGCATTACCACAAGATAAAGAAGGCGTATTTTATTTATTTACAGACGGTTTTCAAGATCAGTTTGGTGGAGAATACAAACAAAAATATACCCGAAACCGTTTAAAAGAACTATTAAGCGATATACACGAATTATCTTTTGCTGATCAGGCTGCGCGTTTGAAAGAGCAATTTGCGGCTTGGAAAGGAGATTATGAACAATTGGATGATGTACTAATTCTCGGTTTCAGATTATGATATCTGTTTGCATCATTTTAGAAAGTGAAAGTGAAATAGAATTTATAAAAAAAAATCTCTGTTCAGATCTCTTTTCGCTCGAAATTATAGCGTGTGAATTAGAGATCGCTGTTAATTCTGTACAAAGTCTTGCGCCCGACTGGGTTATTTGTGATATCAGATACAAAAATCAATTAAACTTTGAATTGCCCGACTTTGTTTGCCAACAATCATCTTCTACTTCCATTATATTTTTTGTTGATGATGCAAATCCCAACATGCAAAAAAAACTTTTCTCTTACAACCCGCTTTCAATTATTGAGAAAAAAAAATCCGAAATTCAATTTCAATATAGCATCCAAAGAGCCTTACAGCAATATATGATTAGGAAAGAGCTCGAAGAAAGAAATAGGGAAATATTGGGGAAAAAGAGAGCTTTCGAAAATACTTTGCCATTGTATGAAAAACCGGCAGCAATATTGGAAAAAAGTAGAATAGTTGCCTGTAATCAAGCTTTCCTGGATTTTTTTGATCAGCAAGATAAAGAAAAAATGCTGAACTCCTATTTATATGATTATCTTCCTGTTTATCAGATAAATAATATACATTCTGTGGTTTATTTCGAGAATCAATTATTACAATGCGAAGAACACAAAATTTTATATTTTGAAATAAATATAAAGAAAAGCGAACTAAATACTCAATTGCTTAAATCGGGAATACTTAAACTCGATGCCAAATTGGAATCCATTCTTTTACTTTTGTTTCCGCCCGAAAATAATTCCGAAATACTTGCATCCGAAGTTTTAGATAATCATAAATACAAAGAAGCGTATTTTCAGGCACGGATAGGATACCTTATTATAGAAACATCATATTACAAAATTGTAGACGCAAATCCATTTACACTCGATTTTTTTCAAACAGATTTTCAAGAAATAAGAAAGAAGCCTTTGTCCGAAATATTTCCCGATGAGTTGGTGCGCTTAATTCACCAAGGAAGTTTTTCTGATAAAGCTGATTTTTTTCATTTATGTATTGGCGAAAAGTTAGTAAATGTATATGCACAAGTTTCGTCATTTGAACATTTACAAAAAACATATCTATTACTTAGTTTTCATCAGCCCGAATTACCAAATGAGCCATCAAAAGATGAAGCGCTTAAGCAATCCTTAAAAAAAGAGCAGGATAGAAAAAAAATAGTAGAGAAGCACCAACGCTTAAACGAAAGCCTCAGCTATGCCCAAAGAATTCAGTCAGCCCTGATGCCTTCATACGATTATTTGTCAAAATATTTAGATAATTTTTTTGTTTTTTTGCAACCAAAAGAAATTGTAAGTGGCGATTTCTATTGGGCCAACTACCGTAACGGACATTTTTTCCTTTCCTTGGCCGATGCAACCGGGCACGGAGTTCCGGCAGCTTTTTTATCCATTTTGGGAATGTCTTATCTCAACGAAATTACCTTAGATATGGAGAAAGGTAAGGCATCGCAAGTACTCGATATTTTTAAAGGAAAGATTGTAAAATCATTAAATCAAGAATTTACTTCGAACGAAATTCCTGACGGTTTCGATATGGCTCTGCTGATTATAAATAAGGAAAAAATGAGAATGCATTTTTCGGCGGCAAACATGTCGGCCTATATGATAAGAAATAAACATTTAGTTGAAATAAAAGGCGATAGATTATCAATAGGATTAAACCAAAAATCAGAAATGAGTTTTACAAATCATAAATTACGACTTCAAAAAGGAGATAAAATATATTTGTTTTCCGATGGAATTACAGACCAGTTTGGCGGTACTCAAAACAAAAAACTATTTAATTCGGGCCTCAAGCAAATGATAATGGACATAGAACAACTGCCAATGAAGGAACAGCGAGAGAAATTAAAACAATTAATTGCAGAATGGAAAAAAAATCAGGAACAAATTGATGACATACTCTTGCTCGGCATACAAGTATAATATGTTACAGAGAATAGTGCTATATGTCAGTAAACATATATATATTAATTATGATGTATTGATAAAAAATATACCTTGCAATCATGTTTAGGTTTCATTAAATTTATAGAAATATGTCACAATTAAAAGCACTTTTAAAACAAAAAATCGAAGAACATCGTCCAAGAACTACACGTTTGTTAAAAGAATTTCCAAACGTAAAAGTTGGTGAAGTAACTATGGAGCAACTAATTGGTGGTATGCGTGATATTAAATCACTCGTAACAGATATCTCCTATTTAGATCCGCAAGAAGGAATCCGTTTCAGAGGAAAAACAATTCCGGAAACAATGGATGCATTACCAAAACCACAAGGCAAAGATTATCCGTATGTAGAGGCATTTTGGTACTTTCTGCTAACCGGAGAAATTCCGAGCATGGAGCAAACAAACGAGGTAATCGCCGATTTTAAATCAAGAAGCAAAGTGCCTCAATATGTTTTTGATATTTTAAAAGCTATGCCTGCCGACTCTCATCCAATGGTAATGCTTTCTACGGCTGTATTAGCCATGCAAAAAGAATCTAAATTTGCCAAATGGTACGAAGAAGGATTTAAAAAGCTTGATGCATGGGATACAATGTATGAAGATTCTACTGATTTGTTGGCCAAATTGCCCGAAGTTGCCGCATTTATCTATCGCTTAAAATACAAAGGTGGTGATATTATTGCTCCAGATGCAAATTTGGATTTTGGTGCAAATTTTGCCCACATGATGGGAATTAGCGCTCCTTATGACGATGTTGCCAGAATGTATTTTATTCTGCACTCCGATCACGAATCAGGAAACGTTTCGGCACATGCTACACATTTGGTCGCTTCTGCTCTTTCCGACGCTTATTACTCATTATCAGCTGGTTTAAACGGTTTGGCCGGCCCATTGCATGGCTTAGCTAATCAAGAAGTATTGCGCTGGTTGCAAGGGGTAATGGATAAACTTCACGGACAAGAGCCTACCGAAGAAATGATGGCAAAATTTGTGCGCGAAACATTAGATAGCGGACAAGTTATTCCCGGATTCGGACATGCAGTTTTGCGCAAAACCGACCCCAGATATCAATCTCAGCGCGATTTTTGCGTAAAACACTTGCCTAACGACAAAATGTTTAAGTACGTAGATTTACTTTTCCGCGTTGTGCCCGATATTTTGCTGGAAAAAGGCAAAGCCAAAAATCCATGGCCCAATGTTGATGCTCAATCTGGTGTTATTCAATGGTATTACGGTTTAACTGAATACGATTTCTATACCGTTTTATTCGGTGTTGGACGTGCCATTGGCGTATTAGCTAATATTACTTGGGACAGAGGTTTAGGATATCCATTGGAACGTCCGAAATCTTTAACTACCGATATGTTGGAAGCAATTGCCGGAATTAAATAAGGCAAAAACTCCAATTAAACAAAAATTTGGCCGCTCTGTTTTTTTCAGAGCGGTTTTTTTTCTCATAAAAAAAGGCGGCTTCGAAAAGCCGCCAAAACCAAAAAATTACATAGCCATGAGAAAAAATTTCTCCATACAAAGATAAGCAATTATAAAGCCTTATGCAAATATAGCATTATGTATTCCGTTTAAAAATTTAGGGATTTCACAATTTTTATCTTTTTTTTATTTTGCAAATCTACCATCCAATAGTTTGTTTATAATAATTATTGTGCTGATTAATAGCTATTTAACCAAACAGCATTATCATTTTAAATGATTTCGATAATTCCAAGGTATTCAATCATATTTTTATATATTAACGTATATTTATTGGTATTTAATTTGCATCCTTGATTTAAAATCAATGAATTGAATAAGCATTGAAGAGAATTTTTTAAAATAATTTAGAAAAGTATTCATAAAATGCTTGTAAAATGATGCCTAAAAGCTAAAAAATAGCTATCTTAATCAAAATTTTATGGCCAATTTTGGTTGAATATTAGGCATGAGAAAAGCATTTCTTTTTATCAGAATATATCTATTTTTGGGGCTAATTATTAGCCCCTTAATTGGCTTTTCTCAACTTATCGACCAAGCAAATATCAACGAATATACAATCAAAGATGGTTTATCGCTGAGTTATATTACAACCGTTTTTCAGGATAAAAACGACTTTATTTGGGTTGGAACACAAGACGGACTAAACAGATTCAATGGTTCAAAATTTACTTTTTTTCGACATAACGCATCAAATCCATTTTCCATCCCCGGCAATTATATCAGGTCAATGGCGCAGGAACACAATGGCAATTTGTGGATTGCCACCGAAAACGCTGTATGTATTTTCGAACAATCTACCTCTGCGTTTTATGTAATTATGGATAGTCATTCGGATAATTATCAGATGGTAAGCGATATTATTGTAAACGACTCATCTGTTTATCTAAATGCATCAAATGGGATTTTTAAAATTAGGAAATCGGATTATGCTATTCAGTATTTCGAGCATTTTAACGACCCTTTTAATTTCGAATGCAATACTTGTCTAAATCAATTGATTGAATTAGACCCTCATCTTTTGCTGATTGCGTCGAAGGATGGATTGTTTTTATTCAATAAAGATTCTGAGTCTTTCTCACGCTTTACCCATAAGAAAAATAATGTAAATTCATTGCCAACAAATTCGACCATAAGTCTTTATATGATAAATAAAGATAGCGTGCTTATTGGTACAACTTATGGGTTAAGTCTTTTTAATCCTCAAAAATATACCTTTAAAAATTTTTTATTGACCGATAATGAATTAAAACTTTTCAATTATCGCAATATTATTAATTCTATAAAACGAGATCAGGAAGGTTTTTTTTGGCTGGGTACAAAAATGGGTATTCTGATTTTTGATTTGCATACCGGAGTTTTTTCAACGGCATTAGACTACAATCCTGCAATTTCTAAAATTCAGGACAAAGAAATTAATGCACTACTTCTCGATAAAACCAATTCATTGTGGGTAGCTACAGCAGGAAGTAATTTATTTAGTATTTCGCGAAATAAATCTTTTTTTAAAAAACTGAATCACTATACCAAAACACCTGCTTACGAGATAAGGGGTGTATACCTTAGCAGCAACAATTTACTTTTTGTTGGTACAAATAATAATGGACTATTTGTGTATAATGATAAAAAAGAGTTGTTTCGATATTTTTCTCCCGATAATTCAGTTTTGAAATCATTTTCGATTTTAAGTATGGCGGAACTTCCTGATCAAAATGTTGTTTTGGGCACAAGCGAAGGGCTTTATCTATATAATATACAAAGCAATAAAATAGAATTTTTTTCAGAAAATTGGAAGCATCTTCCCAAATTTATTTTTCAGAATAACCGTATTTTTGATATTGAAATTACGAATAAAAATCATTTTTGGCTGGCTACAGAAAATGGATTAATTTATGCGAGCGAAAGCGATTTTAAAGCTTTTTATAGCAGCCAAAATGATTCAAGCTCATTAAGCAATAATATTTGTTATACACTTGAAATCGATTCTAGCGGGCATTTATGGGTCGGCACTTTGCATGGATTAAATAAACTCATCGATTTTGAAAAGGGAACATTTAAACATTATTTTGAAGATCGAACAAATAAAGGGCTTCCGAATAACTCTATATTAAGTATATATCAGGAAAATGCGCGCACGCTTTGGATTGGTACAGAGAGCGGATTAGCAAAATTCTATATGCAGGCCGATACATTTAAACATTACACCGTAAACGATGGCTTGCTTAATGATTTTGTTTACTCCGTATTTACTGACAAGTACAATCGGGTTTGGTTCTCAACAAATAACGGGGTAAGCCGACTTACCCCCCAAACAAGCGAAATTTTTCATTTTGGAAAATCCGATGGCTTACAGGATTATGAATTTAACTTATGCGCAGGCCACAAAGATAAGAATGGCATAATATATTTTGGGGGTAATTCGGGCTTAAACTTTTTTAATCCAGATTCTTCGTTCGTTCAGGAGAATGTTCGTCAGGTAAAAATATATTCTATTATTGTTACACAAAATGGTCGTCAGGAAGAAATTATTGTCTACGACCAAAAAGAATTTGCATTTTTTTATAAAGGACTGCACATACAGCTTAATTTTGTGGTTCCCGATTATAATTCTATAGGAAACTATGCATATCAATACAGAATGCTTGGTATAGATGATAAATGGGTGAACCTTGGAAAAAGAAATACCGTAAGTTTTTCTCAATTGCCAGTGGGCGAGTATATTTTTCATGTAAAAGGAGCCAATAACCATGGTGTGTGGAATAAAGAAACCACATCTGTGAAAATTATTATTAAACCTGCATTTTATAACAGTCGTGTGGCTATTTTTACCTATTTATTTTTTGGTATAAGTTTTATTTTGATGTCGGTATTTTTTGTAACAAGTAGGCTTCGAAAAGAAAACTCCTTACTTAAACAAAAGGAGAGGGATGCCCGCAAAATTGCTTTACAAAAAGAAGAATTGCAACAGCAAAACCTGAATATTCGCTCGAGCATGGAATATGCCCAACGTATTATTTATGCCATGATGCCATCTGTGGATGATTTTAAGAAAATCCTGCCCGAATCTTTTATTATTTACGAGCCCAAAGATATTGTGAGCGGAGATTTTTACTGGATTGCCCAAAGAAATGGCTTAGTTTATTTTGCTTTGGTAGATTGCACGGGTCATGGTATTCCGGGGGCTTTTATGTCAATTATTGGGTTTGATATTCTGCGAAATGTAGTTAATAAAATGCATTTTACAGAGCCTGCCGATATTTTGAGCCATTTAAGTATGGATTTGGTTGAAGTGCTTACAAAAGAGAGCAGTAGTAAGGAATCCTTGCAAGATGGAATGGATATGTCGGTTTGCGTATTAGATACATCAAACAATACCCTGAAATTTGCCGGTGCCTATAATCCATTATATCTGGTTAGAAATAATAATATTATAGAATACAAAGCCGACAGGTATAGTGTGGGTGCAAGTGGTATAGCCTCGGGTCATAAATTTAGTACCAAAATTATTCAATTACAACCCGACGATATTATCTATTTATTTTCTGATGGTTACACAGACCAGTTTGGTGGGCCTGAAAACAAAAAATTTAAACATCGCCGGTTCAGGCATTTATTACTTAGCGTGCACAAACACCCACTCCAGATGCAGAAGAAAGCGATTTGGAATGCCCACCAAGCCTGGAAAAAAGGGCTCGAACAAGTAGATGATATTTTAATTATGGGAATTAAACCTTATTGTATTAATATTAAATAGCTATGCTGCAAGTTGTTAAGGCATCTGCCGGAGCCGGAAAAACTTATTTTCTAACGAAAGAATATTTAACTTTGGCTTTTAAAAGCCCTCATTATTTTAAGACTATTTTGGCCGTTACTTTTACAAACAAAGCAGCCGAAGAAATGAAAGTTCGCATTCTTAAAGAGCTTAATATTTTGGCCAACAATAGAAAATCCGATTTTGAAGATCATTTAATTGCCGAACATCAACATATTACCAAAGAGAATATAGCTGCTTTTGCACTGCTTGTGCAACAAGAATTACTTCACGATTATTCCAGATTTGAAGTAAAAACAATCGACAGCTTTATGCAGTCTTTAATTCGGGCATTTTCTTACGAGATTGGGATTCACAAATCATACGATTTAGTTTTGGATACTAATCAGGTAATTGAGGAATTAATGGTAGCTTTGTTTGAAGATGCTTTGTCTAATGATGTTTTATATCAATGGGTTATATCCTTTATAGACCAGAAAATTGAGAAAGGGCTAACTTATAATATTCTGGCGGAAATAGCCAAATTTGCACAAAACCTGTTTAAGGAAGATTACCAGAAACTTAAAATTAATTCCGAATTTTTAACGCCCCAGCAATATGAACATATAAAACGACTTCTCGAAAATGAAATAAAAAGTTTTGAGGTTAAAATGATTGAAATCTCAGAACATGCAAGGAAATTTGTTGAAAAAAACGAAGCAATAGAATTGAAAAATGCAAAATACGTAGTAACATATCTCACCGAAAAAATTTGTTCGAAAAAGCCTGACTATAAACCCGGCGTAAATGCCAATAATTATTTAATTGATAGTAAATGGGACGAAATTAAAGGAGATAAAGCCAGAATAAAACAATACCAAAGCGCACTGCAACCTCTGTTAAAAGAAGCCATTGCTCATTATCAGCAAAACAAAGGAGTATACTTTTCGGCCAAAGCCATCATCAATAGTCTTAATCAGACAATAGTAATGCGTCAAATGGATGCCTATTTACCAAAATTCAGGGAGATGAATAATTCTCTAATAATTTCGGATTTAAATTTATTGCTACATCAAATACAATCGCAAAACGAGGCATTATATATCTACGACAAAATTGGCAGCAGGTTAAACCATATTTTGATAGATGAGTTTCAGGATACCAGCAATTTTCAGTGGGAAAATTTTAAACCATTAATTGAAAATAGTTTGGCCGAAGCAAAAAAATGTTTGATTGTGGGCGATATAAAGCAGGCCATATACCGATTTAGGGCTGGCGACTGGAAATTATTGCATTTTAAAATAAAGGAGCAGTTTGCTCAATATATAAAAAGCGAAGTACTTGAGTATAATTTCCGTAGTAATAAAAATATTATTGGATTTAATAATATGATTTTTAGTGTTTTAACCCAAAAAATTCAGAATATTGCAAACCAAAAACTAGATACTTTTTCTATTAGTGAAGAAGATAGAGCATTTTTAAATCCATTTAAAACGGTGTTGACAGATGTATATGCGGATGTAGCACAAAAATTACCAAAAAATAATAATACAAATAACGGCAGAGTAAGAATTAAATTCAATACCAAGGATGAAGCAAAGGAAAATATCGGTGAGATAATTCAATCGTTGCTCACTGAAAAAGAATACGCTCCTGGTGATATTGCCCTTTTAGTGCGTGGTAATGCCGAAGCCGAAACTGCGGCTAATCTGCTTTATCAATATATGGATGCTAACCTGAATAGTGTAAAATATCAGATTATTACATCAAAATCCTTGTTACTAAAAAATTCGGAGGCAGTGAATGCACTCGTTCATTGTTTACATTACGCAAACTCAGGTAAGGATAAGATTAGTTTAATTGCACTTTACCGCAATTTGCAGATTATTAAAAATTTACCCATCCTCGATTCAGATATCGCTAATCTGAGCGCAGGATTGGAGTCTGCCTATTTTTCGCCCGAATTTTTGCAGATTTTGGAAAATAGCCAACAATATACCATCTACGAATTGTCGGAGAGAATTATTTTCGGTTTGAAACTGCAAACCGAATACGAAAATGCATATCTTCAGACATTTCTCGATTATTTGCATAATTTTAGTTTTTCGAAAACCGGACAGTTCGATGAGTTTAAAAAGAGGTGGGAGAAGAACAGTAGCGAATTGTCGGTTCAAATTCCCGAAAAAACTAATTCTGTGCGAATACTAACTGTGCATAAGTCTAAGGGATTGGCATTTAATGTAGTTATTATTCCGGCATTGGAAAAATTCGATAGTTCATCCTTAGCAGGTAAACATATTTGGGTAAAGAACCGATGGAATAAAATCGATGAATCTGTTTTCAATATCGAAATGAAGCAAGAGTTGCTCGATTCTTATTTTGCCGCAGATTATTTTATCGAACAAATTCAAAGTGATTTAGATTTAATCAATCTGATATATGTTGCCTTTACAAGGCCAGTATTTGAACTAATTGTTCTGTCACAAATTTCTAATAGCGGAAACTCTTTGCAGAATACCTTGTTTGATATATTGAGTCATCCAATAGGGCTTAGTTCGCCTATGTCGGCCGATTTTGCAAATGCATGGAATAATGAGCAAAAATGTTTCGAGCTTGGCGTTGATTTTAAGCCTGTTAGGCATGCTAAAAAAGAAAAGAGTTCCGAAATTTTTTTAGATATTAACGGTGAAAAAGCCGATTGGAGAGAGCATATTTCTTTTCGGAGTTCGATAAACGAATTTATTATTCATTCTGTGCAGGCGTTGCACGATAAAGTGGCATACGGAAAATTACTGCATCTAATTATGGCGCAGATAAAATATGCAGACGATATTGAGCATGTTTTTCAGAACTTTTATCACGAAAAAATACTTTCCAGACAATTAATGGACGAATTAAAGCCACAAATTTTTCGCTTTGTGCATTTACCCGAAGCCGCAGATTGGTTTTCGCGCAGGTGGACTGTAGTGAATGAGCAGGGCATTATTACCCAATCGGGGGAGCTTAGAATTCCGGATAGGGTAATGCAAAATCAGAAGCAAATGCTTGTGGTTGATTATAAATTTGCAATTCCATCAGAGGAACACGAAAATCAAGTAAAAGAATATATTCAAATACTTAAAAATATGCAAGAATTGCCTGTTGACGGGTTTTTGTATTATCCCGACTTGGCTCTAATAAAAAAAATGGAGTAAATTATTCTTTAGCATCATAATCAAGCTTATCTGAATAGCTGGGCGAATAAGCCATTAAAATATAAAATATTAAAGAAAAGAAAATTACACCGTAACTTCTTTCTAAAATCGATTCAAAAAGCATATTAATACCTACTATGCTTAAATGAGAAAATAGTAGAAACCTTTGTTGAAAGATTGAAATAAAGAATGGTGCGCCATAAAATAATACAAATAACAAAAATCCAAAAATGCCTAAACCTAAAAAAGTTTGTAAAAACTGATTATGGGAATCAAACATGTGTACATCGTCTTTGCGTATTTGTTTAACTTCATTTTTTTCGTATAGCTCTTCTTTTACATCGCCAATGCCAACACCTGTCCAGAAATTTTCTTTAATTGTATAGATGGCGGTTTCCCAAATAAGAAGTCTTTCGTTTTTTTGCTGAACTTCTTCTCCTGCATCAATTGCCGGTGTGTTTGTTTCTTTTAAATTCATGGGCTTACTAAATCGCGTATGGAACAGTGCAAAATAGATGAGTGTAGAAAATAACAAACTATACAATATTCCAGAAAAGTATCTTTTATATTTAATTATCTGCAAATAGAGCGACAAAATAACTATAAAACTGAGGGTAAGAATACCTGCTCTCGAATTTAATAGAATGATAATCAGACTAAAAACTACTATAAAGGCCTTAAAAATGATTCTCAAATAATTTTGTTTAAACGAATGGGTTTTTAAAAAATAAAACAAAATGGCCACGCTTAAAGTTAAATACATTGCAACGTAGGCTGGATGAAAAAAATGTGATAAACTTGAATAGGTAAATTCCGATTCACCTAAACGCAAAAGTTCTAAACGGGTTTTCGAAAAATCCGCAGGATAAACCCACGAAATTACCACAAGTTCATCTCCCCATAAATACAAACTCCTTTGCAAGGCAGCCACTAATATGTAAATAGTATTTAAAAAACTTCCAAAAACAAAGGCAAGTAATATTTTCTTAATGTTTTTTTCAACAATCGGATTTTTATACAGAAAAATTAGGGGAAATAGCAAAAAGGAAAGCTTTATTTGAACTTTAAACCATGCATTATATGTATGCTCCGAATGTAAAGTACCCAGAATGTGCGACATAAAATATAAAATCGATAAATAGAAAACAATTCCGTACGAAGATTGATAATCAGGAAGTTTAAAATTCTTGTAAAAACAGGGGTTAATTAGATTTACAATAAGCAGGAAAAAGGCGAATAAGGCACTTATGCTAAATGAAAATGGCAAAACCACAATAGCTCCAAATAACAAAAAATAGCCTGATTTGTTTAAAATGTGAATCATCTCTTAGTCCGATTTTTTGCAAAATAAACAAATCAACTTATATTTTCAAAAAACTATCTAATTTATACTTTTGTAAAATTAATTTATTGAAATGATATTAACTGAAAGAATAGCTGCTTTTGTTGAATTGGAAACATTTCTGAGACAATTTATTTTCCAAAATAAAAATAATTCTCTGGCTAAAATCAACGAAAAATATTATAATAATTTTTCAAATACTATTCAAAATGTTCAGCATAGCAATGCCTTTTTTACTCATCAAAATGTTTTGAATGCCATTGCCGGAATAAATATATTTCTTGATAAGAAGCATTTAACCGAATGGATAAGCAGGTACAATATGACAGACGATTTTAGTCCTAAAATTGTTGGTTTAGTGCTTGCCGGAAATATCCCATTGGTTGGCTTTCACGATGTGCTTTCTGTTTTAATATCAGGACATATTGCTAAAACGAAGCTCTCTTCTAAAGACGATAAACTGATGTTTTTAATACACGAAATTTTAGTTGAGATTGAACCCCGATTTGCTCAACGGTGGATTATTACCGGCGGTAAACTCAACGATTTTGCTGCAATAATTGCCACCGGAAGCAATAATTCGGGCAGGTATTTCGAGTATTATTTTGGCAGATATCCGCATATTTTTCGGAATAACCGAAATGCTGTGGCCGTTTTGAGTGGTAACGAATCGGATGAAGAATTAAGTGCTTTGGCCGACGATGTTTTTATGTTTTTTGGATTAGGATGCCGAAACGTATCAAAAATTTACATTCCGCAGGATTATCATATCGAATCTTTATTCAATGCTTTTAACAAATACAGCAATCTCTTTAATCATCATAAATATGCTAATAATTATGAGTATCAGAGAACTATTTTGCTTTTGAACAAAATTCCCCATTTGGATACCGGTTTTTTACTTATCCGCGAATCCAATGCAATTGCATCTCCATTAGCTGTTTTGCACTACCAAACCTACAAAAACATTCAAGCACTTAAGGAATATCTTAATTCGGAAAAAGATGCTATTCAATGCATTGTTTCTGGTATTGCTGATTTTCCCGAAGCCATTGCACCCGGTAAAGCGCAATTTCCAAATGCATGGGATTATGCCGATAATGTTGATACCATTCAGTTTTTAAACCACTTGTAAGGCTTGAAAAAATTGAAAAAAAAATACCTGATTTTAATTGCCGGACCTACGGCAGTTGGCAAAACCGATATGGCTATACGTATTGCACAGCATTTTCGTACATGCGTTGTTTCTGCAGATTCCAGACAGATTTATAAAGAAATGAATATTGGTACTGCTGTGCCTACCCAAGAGCAGCTTTTTGCGGTAAAGCATTATATGATTCAAAATCACTCTATTACCGAAAATTTCAACGCAAGTTCTTACGAATTCGAAGTTTTAGCCCTTTTAAATCAGCTTTTTACACATCATGATTTGATTCTACTAACAGGCGGTAGTGGCTTGTATATCAATGCACTTTTGTATGGTATCGACGATTTGCCTACTATTTTGCCCGAAATAAGAAATTATTGGCAAAATTTTTTTGAACTACATGGCTTATCTAAACTTCAGCAAGAACTTCTACAAATTGATTCGGAGTATTACCAACAGGTAGATTTGAAAAATCCGAAGCGCATTTTAAAAGCATTGGAAGTTTTTTCTCAAACCAAAAATAAATATTCATCGTATTTAACTAATTCAAAAAAAAACAGAGATTTTTCTGTTATAAAAATTGCCTTAAACATAGATAGAAATGAGCTTTACAATAGAATTAACAAGCGGGTTATCAATATGATTAACTTAGGATTGGTAGAGGAAGTAAAATCATTAAGCAACTATAAATATTTAACTCCATTAAAAACAGTGGGCTACCAAGAGATTTTTGAATATCTGGAAAACCGCATTTCTTTGGATGAAGCCATCGATTTAATTCAACGAAATACCCGGAAATATGCCAGAAAGCAAATCACTTGGTTTAGACGCGAGACAGATATTTATTGGTATAATCCTACCGAAACGGAAAACATTATTCAATTAATAAATTCAAAAATAGAATGATATACAGCATTATAGTACCCGTTTACAATCGACCTCAAGAAATTGAAGAGCTTCTAGAGTCTTTGTCGAAACAAACGTTTAAAAATTTTGAAGTTTTGGTAATCGAAGATGGTTCTCAAGTTCCTTGTCATGAAGTGATTGAAAAATATGAGCAGCAACTTCCATTGCATTATTTTATCAAGCAAAACGAAGGGCCTGCGATGACGCGTAATTTTGGTTTTACCAAAATTAATGGAGAATACATCATTTTTCTGGATTCTGATGTTATTGTACCCCCTGATTATTTGCAAATTGTAGATAATCAGCTAAAGCAAAAGTATTCCGATGCTTTTGGAGGCCCCGACAAGGCGCATAAGTCATTTAGTGTCATCCAAAAATCAATTAATTATGCCATGACATCTTTTATTACAACCGGAGGAATTAGGGGAGGTAAGAAAAAACTCGATAAATTTTATCCCCGTAGTTTCAACATGGGAGTATCTAAATATGTTTTTCACGAAATGGCCGGTTTTTCAGAAATGCGATTTGGCGAAGACCTCGATTTTAGTATCAGATTAATCATAAATGGCTTTACAACACAGTTAATCCCCAACGCATTTGTATATCATAAGCGAAGAGCTAATTTCCGCCAATTTTTTAAACAAGTACATAATTCCGGCATTGCCCGTATTCATTTATATCGCTTATATCCCAAATCGCTAAAACTAGTTCATACGCTTCCGGCAATTTTTACCATCGGCATTTTATTTTGGTTTTTAATCTTATTTATTTTTCCGCTTTTAGGATTGATATTGCCTGCATTTATGACCATCATTTTTCTTGATGCAATGCTCCAAAAAAATAGTTTGTTGGTTGCTTTAAGTGCTATTATTGCTACATTTGTGCAATTAATCGGTTATGGCAGCGGTTTTATTCGTGGAGTATGGAATATCCTACTGCTGGGTAAGAAGGAGTTTCAGGCATTTAGAAAAAATTTTTACAAGTAATGGAGAATTATAGATGTCCATGGGCACAAAATAATGAGTGGAATCGGCATTACCACGATACCGAGTGGGGCGTGCCTTTGCACGATGATAAAAACTTATTTGAATTTTTAGTGCTCGATACATTTCAGGCAGGCCTGAGTTGGCTTACTATTTTAAAGAAAAGAGAAAATTTTAGATTGGCATTTGCTGATTTTGATGCTCATAGAATAGCAGTTTTTTCGGAAGATGATGTTTTTCGATTGATGCAAAACGATGGAATTATTAGAAATCAACTCAAAATTAAAGCTACCATTACCAATGCCAAAGCATTTTTAGAAGTGCAAAAAAAATATGGCAGTTTCGATGCCTATATCTGGCAATTTACAGATAATAAGGTAATCATTAACCACTGGAAAGAACAAAGCCAAGTGCCCGCAAGCAGCAAAGAGTCGGATGCCATGAGCAAATCCATGAAAAAGCATGGGTTTAAGTTTGTGGGAACTACCATTTGTTATGCCTTTATGCAGGCTGCCGGAATGATAAACGACCATGTATCGGACTGTTTTAGATTTAACGAAATAATACGAAAACAATAAAAAAATAAGATAATGCAGAAACCATCTATCCCCAAAGGTACCAGAGATTTTACTCCGGCAGAGGCTATTAAACGAAATTATATTTTTGATACTGTAAAATCTGTATTCTTAAAATATGGATACGAGCCAATAGAAACTCCTGCCATGGAAAATCTTTCAACACTGTTAGGAAAATACGGCGAAGAAGGCGACAAATTGCTCTTTAAAGTACTTAATTCCGGCGATTTTTTGTCGAAAGTGAACGATGATTTATACAATCAGAAAGATGCCCAAAAAATAACTCCCGAGATTAGCGAAAAGGGCTTAAGATATGATTTAACTGTGCCTTTTGCTCGTTTTGTGGTACAGAATTTTAACGAAATTAACTTTCCCTTTAAACGATACCAAATACAACCTGTTTGGCGTGCCGACAGACCACAGAAAGGCAGATACCGAGAGTTTTTCCAATGCGATGTAGATGTGGTTGGCTCCGACTCTTTACTAAACGAAGTGGAACTTATACAAATTATCGATGATGTTTTCCAATGCCTTGGAATTAATACTGTAATAAAGCTGAATAATAGAAAAATTTTGGCAGGCATTGCTGAGTTTATTGGTCAGAAAGCCAAACTTACCGATATTACTGTGGCCATTGATAAACTTGACAAAATTGGATTGGATGAGGTGAATAAAGAACTTGCCGAAAAAGGGTTATCGCCCATTGAAATAAATGCATTACAACCAATATTATTCCTGCAGGGAAATAATACTGAAAAATTGACAGCCTTACGAACTATTTTGCATTCGTCGGAAATTGCTTTAAAAGGGATTAGCGAAATAGCGTTCATTTTGGATTATTTAATCGACCTTCAACTTAAGTCAAACATCGAGCTGGATTTAACCTTGGCAAGAGGCCTGAATTATTATACAGGAGCCATTATTGAAGTAAAGGCTCTCGATGTGCAAATTGGCAGTATTTGCGGCGGTGGCAGATACGATGATCTTACCGGAATTTTTGGAAAGAAAGACCTTAGCGGAGTGGGCGTTTCTTTTGGAGCCGATAGAATATACGATGTATTAAATCAAATGGATATATATCCGAAAGAGGCCACTCAGACAACCCAAGCGTTAATTGTGAATTTTGGTGCCGCAGAATTAAAATTTGCCATGAAAATTGCACAAAAATTGCGTGTTGCCGGTATTAAAACCGAATTATATCCAGATGAGGCCAAAATGAAAAAGCAAATGGGATATGCCGATAAGAAGAATATTCCTTTTGTAATTCTAATTGGCGAAAACGAACGTAAAGAGAACAAAATCAGCGTTAAAAATATGAAATCGGGCGAACAGTTGGATATGAAAGCTGAAGATTTTATTAAACAAATGATAAACAAGTAATAAGTAATTAGTCATGAGTAATTTGCATTATATTAGCCCATCTAAATTAAGTTTCGAAATAATAGAAGAAATTATTTTCGAAAATAAAAAATTGGCTTTATCCGAAGAATCAAAAACAGCGATTCAGATTTGCCGAAAATATCTCGAAAATAAAATTACATCGCAAACAGAGCCAATATATGGAATAACCACCGGATTTGGGGCTTTGCATAATGTAAGTATATCAAAAGACGAACTTTCTCAATTACAGGAAAATTTGCTCAAATCGCATGCTTGTGGCACTGGTGCTCTTGTGGATAAGCAAATTGTAAAAATGATGCTTTTTTTAAAAGCACACGCCTTGTCATTGGGTTATTCGGGCATACAACTAGAAACAGTAGAGAGAATTATCGATTTTTATAATCATGATATTATACCGCTTGTATACGAGCAAGGCTCATTGGGAGCATCCGGAGATTTGTCGCCATTGGCGCATTTATTTCTTCCGCTGCTTGGTATGGGCGAAGTAATGTATCAGAATAAAAAAATGTCGGGAGCTGATATTTTACATAAATTCGGATGGAATCCTATCAATTTAAAAGCCAAAGAAGGCTTAGCATTGCTCAACGGAACTCAGTTTATGAGTGCCCATGGAGTAGTGGCATTGCTTAAAGCTTTTAAACTTATAAAATTGGCCGATATAACAGGCTCCATGTCGCTCGAAGCTTATGATGGCAGAATTGAACCTTTCGACGATGATTTGCATCAAATCAGACCTCATTTCGGGCAGATTCAAACGGCCATTAATGTGCGCAAAATACTGGAAGGAAGCGAAATTGGTGCTCAAGCAAAACAACATGTACAAGACCCATATTCATTTCGTTGTATTCCTCAGGTGCATGGAGCATCAAAAGATGCTTTAGATTATGTGGCCAAAGTAATTCTCACCGAAATAAATTCGGTAACCGATAATCCAACAGTTTTTCCTACAGATGATAAAATTTTATCGGGCGGAAATTTTCATGGGCAACCATTGGCACTTGCCTTCGATTTTTTTGCCATCGCCATGGCCGAAATTGGCAGCATAGCCGAACGCCGAATATACAGGCTTATTTCAGGGGCACGCAGTTTGCCAGCTTTTTTAGTGGCTAAACCCGGACTTAATAGCGGATTTATGATTCCTCAATACACAGCTGCTTCTATTGTAAGTCAAAATAAACAACTTTGTACGCCAAGTTCTGTAGATTCAATTCCATCATCAAACGAGCAGGAAGACCATGTAAGTATGGGCGCCAATGGGGCAACAAGAATACTTAGGGTAGTAGATAACGTGGAGAGAATTCTGGCCATAGAACTTTTTAACGCCGCTCAGGGAATAGAATTTCGCCGTCCGTTAAAAACTTCTCCATATTTGGAAGAGTTTTTAGCTGAATTTAGAAATTTAGTGCCTTTTGTGGTAGACGATAAGGTGATGTATAGTGAGATACACCAAAGTATTCGTTTTATTCAGGAATATGATTTTGTAAGCTAACTGCCAAAATTACATTCTATATGTCAATTTCGGCATAAAACGATATATGGCATATTTTGTGATAAGCCTGTGAAAAAATGATTACCAATGGCAATGATACAAGTAAATTCAAATAAGGAGTTAAATATTCAGTTATCAAGCAAGCAACGCAATTTTTTGCTCCTATATAAAAGTGGTTCCGAAAACAGCGAATGTGCGTTTGAATCCATAAGAAAAGCAACAGAAAATAATTCAGCATTGGATATTTTTTATGCTGATGTAAACGTAGTTAAAGATATTCACACAGCTTATCAGATAAACTCCGTTCCAACACTGCTTGAATTTAATCAGAGCGAGCTTAAAGGAATAGTAAAAGGCTGTCATGCAGAAAATTATTATAAAACCGTATTTGAGCAAAATGCATTTAAAGCCAGTGCCACTGATGGAAAGCCACAGAAAAATGTTACTGTGTATTCAACACCAACTTGTCCACATTGTACCACATTAAAAAATTATCTAACAAAGAATAATATCCCTTACCGGGATATTGATGTATCAAAAGACTCAAAATCGGCCGAGGATATGGTGCGAAAAAGTGGTCAGCAGGGGGTGCCGCAGGCTGATATCAACGGACAGATTGTTGTAGGATTTGATAAAATGAAAATTGATAAATTGCTGGATATTAGAGTTCAATAACGTTAAATTTTAAATCAAAAGATATGAGAGAATTACAACCCGTTAATCAAAATGTATTGATTGACATTACTGAAGAGAAAAAAGAAGTAAAAACAGCAAGTGGCATAATTTTGCCCGATTCAGCCAAAGAAAAAGACCCTAGCGGTAAGGTGGTTGCTATGAGTAATATTGAAAATGCCGAAGTACAAGTTGGAGATTTAGTTTTGTACAAAAAATTTTCCGGAACAGAAACCGAGTTCGAAGGAAAAAAATATCTTCTTTTACCTTATGCTGATGTATTGGCAAAAATTGTAGAAACAGAATCTATATAAAACATTAGCATTAGCGCTATGTGGCCTTTCAATTTTATTGTAAGGCCACATTTTTTATTTAATTTTAATTTTGATTTAGATATTAGGTTTTTTTATTAACTTAGGCTCCGAAAATCTAAATGTAGGAACGTGAAAAATAATACTTCCCCAATTCAACAAAAATTAAATTGGCAATTTATTGGTCAATTATCCATTGTAGTAATATTCTTATTAATCTTGGCTTTTGGCGAATACAGTTTGGTAAAATTGCGAAATTTGAGCCAATTAACTTCATTAAATCAAGGAGTTAATATTCATTCTTATCAATTTCTAAACAAAGAAATTACCAAAGATGAGTTGATAGCCTCAATAGACGATGTGTACGGGAAAAGCGGTAAAATGTATAAGCAATTGGTTGATTCACTTAAAAATGTTGTTAATCAAATAAATTATCTAAAATTGAAAAATGACTCTATCAAGGGCAATGTTCAATTTTTAACAAATAACTCTCTATCCTTATCCCATCAATTTCTTATAAATGTTTCTCGAAAATTAGAAAATCCGGCCACAGCATCAAGCGTTAGTGTGTTAGAAAAGAAGGTAATAGCCGGTGCTTCAGCAAATAGTGTTTTTACAAATCAAATATGCAGATTGTTTGTGCAGTTAGAACAAAATCTGGAGAAAAAAGATTCGCTGTTGCAATTACTTGATTTTTTGGTTGAAAATAGTAAAATAGACTTCAAAAGACTTGCCGGAACCGAATTCGCATCTTTGCCGGCTAACGCAATTAAAACCAATCAGAGCGTTAAACAGTTGGTTATAGAATATGTTGATAATAAAAAACAAGAAAAATTGCGCGTAGCCCAATTATTCTTACTGGAAAAGCAGATAAACACCAATATTAGCAGCTATGCCGGTTCCCGAATTAAATCTCTCATAATAACAATTATTACATTTGCTATATTTGGTATCATTTTTATTTTCATTGTAGGTGGTTTCGTTATTGTATTTTCTTATCAGTTAAGAAGTTTGCTAGGGAAATATTTAGAGTCATCATTGCATACTTATCAGAAATTGGGTCAAGGTATTTTTGATACTTCATCTCTTGAAAAGATAAAAAACAGGGAAGATGAATTAGGGCAATTGTCTTCTAGTTTGTTTAACGTAATAGAAAAATTAGGAAAAATAATAAATACCACCGGTGAAAACATCGCTGTATTTAAAACATCAGCCAAAAGCATAAGCGAATCATCTGTAAATCTATCGAAAAATACCTCTCAGGAAGCCATTTCAATGGAAGAAACATCTGCTTCGATTGAAGAAATGACTGCTAACTTAGAAGCTATGGCACATAATTCGGCATTAATAAAATCGCAGATGAGCGAAACCAATGATAGAATAAATGTGATAGCTAAAGTAATAGACAAATTGGCACATACTTTAAGTCAGACCATCAAAAAAAGCCTTGTTATTGGGGATATTTCGCGTAAGGTAGATATTTTGGCCATTAATGCAGCCATAGAAGCCGCCAGAGCTGGCGACTCAGGTGCCGGATTCTCGGTAATTGCAGAAGAAATTAGAAAATTGGCCGATATGACGCAACAAAGTGCTGCCGAAATTCAAACCATGGCATCACAAGGCGAGAAAGATTCCCGAAATTCTATTTCCTTGGCAAATGCAATTGTTCCACAAATGAACAAGATGTACGAAGGTGTGGCAGAGTTGGCAAATTCTATAGAAGAAATTAAATCGGGAGCCGGACAAATTAGTAGTTCTACATCCATATTAAATAATTCCACTCAAGAAAATGCCCAATTGGCCGAAGAGTTGGCTCAAACTGTAGAAGTGCTTAATTCGCAAATTAAAGAACTGGAAATGGATACCCAGGTTTTTCAAAATCAGGAAAACGACACGCTGCAAAGTATGCTGTTTAATCAAATAGAAGATAATAATGTTGAAGATAATAATGAAACTTATGAACAAAGCCCCGAAGAAAATACTAGAAACGAAATGAAGCTAGATTTTGATTATAACGATGTTGATGAAAATGATGGAGAAAAAACGAAGGAAGAGGCAGCTGAAACAGAAAAACCGGAACAAAAAACAAAAACAAAGCCAAATCAAATTCATATTAATCTAAAGGATGATGTTAAAGACTCTGATTTCGAGTCGTTTTAAATAAAAAAAACCGGCCTTAGCCGGTTTTTTTTATTAGTGGACTTATGCATTTTTAAAAGCTTTCTTACCTGCAAATACTGCATTGGTTCCTAGCTGATTTTCAATACGTATAAGCTGATTAAATTTGGCGATGCGCTCGCTTCGGCTGGCAGATCCTGTTTTAATATGACCTGCAAATGTTGCTACAGCTAAATCGGCAATGGTTGTATCTTCAGATTCGCCCGAACGGTGCGAAATAAAATAGTTGAAATTATTTTTCAAAGCCAGTTCAATGGTGTCGAGCGTTTCGCTTACACTTCCAATTTGGTTAAGCTTAATTAATACAGAGTTGGCAGCTTTTCTGTCGATGGCTTGTTGTAAAATACTTGCATTTGTGCAAAGTAAATCATCGCCAACCAACTCAATTTTATTACCTAGCACTTGGTTTAATTTTACCCAACCGTCCCAGTCGTTTTCAGCCAAACCGTCTTCGATAGAAACAATCGGATATTTGCTTACCCATGAGGCCCATAAATCAATCATCTCTTCCGATGTTTTAATAGATTTATCCGATTTAAAGAAAACATATTTGCCATCTTTGTACATTTCGCTTGTAGCGGGGTCCAGGCAAATAGAAATATCTTCGCCTGGTCTGTAACCAGCATTTTCTATAGCTTTTAGAATTACTTCAATTGCTTCTTCGTTCGATTTTAATTCGGGAGCATATCCTCCTTCATCGCCAACACCTGTGCTATATCCTTTTTCTTTAAGTAATTTTCCAAGAGCATGGAATACTTCGGATCCCATTCTTATGCTGTTTTTGAAATCCGGAGCATTGTGCGGCGCAATCATAAATTCCTGAAAATCAACATTATTGCCGGCATGTGCGCCACCATTAATAACATTCATTGCCGGAACCGGAAGTACATGGGCATTTACGCCTCCTAAGTAACGGTATAATGGCATGTTAAGAGCGGTGGCCGCAGCTCTGATGGCTGCCATCGAAACCCCCAAAATGGCATTAGCGCCAAGTTTTCCTTTATTGTGTGTGCCATCAAGTTCAATCATCAAACGGTCAATCTCTCTTTGTTTTAAAATGCAGGTACCAATAAGATTTGGAGCAATAATGTCGTTTACATTTTTTACAGCGTTTAGAACGCCTTTTCCATTGTATCGTTTTTTGTCCCCGTCTCTAAGTTCAACGGCTTCTTTTTCTCCGGTTGAAGCTCCCGAAGGTACAATGGCACGGCCTTTTATATTATTTTCGAGTGTAATTTCAACTTCAACTGTAGGATTTCCTCTCGAATCCAACACTTCTACAGCTTTTACGTCTTTAATTTTCATAATTTTACGTTTTAAATTTGAATTATTTTTTTTCACTCACGAAATTACATAATTTTTTATGGATGATAAAATGATATGCAATATTTTATAAATCTATTAACTATTGATTTACAGTGCAATCGATTGCATTTACTTAAAGCTTTCTAACGCCAGACGATACGAATCTAGTCCGAAACCGCTTATAATACCTTTACAAACAGGCGATAAATAGCTTTGTTTGCGAAATTCTTCTCTCGAAAAGATGTTGGAGATATGCACTTCAATTACAGTGGCTTTTATCGATTTAATGGCATCGGCCAGGGCAATAGATGTGTGTGTGTAAGCTCCTGCATTTAATATTATTCCGTCTACATTAAAGCCAATTTTGTGTAGGTAATCTATTAGGTCGCCTTCTTGGTTGGATTGAAAATAGTCGAGCTCAAATTCGGTATAATCGTTCTGAAGCTGAATGTAATAATCATCAAAACTAATATTCCCATAAATTTGGGGTTCTCTTTTTCCTATAAGATTTAGATTTGGGCCATTAATGATGGCTATTTGCTTTTTCATTGTAGTGCTCATTTTGCACAAATATAGCATATTTTTAAAAGAAAAGCGCTGTTTTTGGCAGCGCTTCTCCATCATCTATCTTTTTTATTAGTATCTGTTTCTTGGTCTGTACTTGGTATGCAAGAGCTTGTGAGATAGTTCGCCCAGTGGTTTTCCCAGAAAATCGTTGTAAATCTGAATAATCTCTGGGTTCTCGTGCGATTTTCTCAGTTTTTTTCCTGCATCTTCTCTGTAAATGGCTTCCATCCGTTTTTTTCGAATTTCGTTATTTGTTGGAATGGGTTGTCCGCCGCCGCCGATACATCCACCGGGGCAAGCCATAATTTCAACGAATATATACGGACATTCGCCTGCAACAATCATGTCCATTATAACCTTTGCATTTTTTAGGCCATGTGTTACCGCAAATTTTGCTTCTACACCATTCAGAAAGCTCCATTCGGGCAAACAATTCTCAAACTTAATGCTCGTTTCTTTGATTGATTCTAATCCCCTTACCGGCAATATATTTAGATTTTTAAAGGGAACCTCCCTGCCCGTAACAATTTCGTAGGCTGTTCGCAATGCGGCTTCCATAACACCGCCTGTGGCTGCAAAAATATCGCCGGCTCCCGACGAAACTCCCATAAGGCTATCAAATTGGCCATCTTCCAGTTCTTTAAAATCAATTCCCGCAGATTTTATCATGTGGCCAAGTTCGCGTGTTGTAAGTCCTGCATCCACATCCTGAAAGCCGCTTGATTTCATTTCAACACGGTTAGCTTCGTATTTCTTTGCAGCACATGGCATTCCTGCAACAACATAGATATCTTTTGGATCTACCCCAATTTTGGCGGCATAATAAGTTTTGGCCATGGCTCCAAACATTTGTTGTGGCGATTTGCAGCTTGATAAATGTGCCAGTTTGTCGCTATACATGTGCTCAATGTATTTAACCCAGCCCGGAGAGCAAGAGGTTATCATTGGAAGTGCTACATTTTCTTTATCTACTAGGGCTTTTTTCAATCGCATGAGCAATTCAGTACCTTCTTCCATTATGGTAAGGTCGGCGGTAAAATCGGTATCAAGTACCGAGTTGAAGCCCATTTTTTTAAGGGCGGCTACCATTTTTCCGGTAACGAGCGTGCCTGCAGGCATTCCTTGTGTTTCGCCTAACGCAACCCTTACAGAAGGTGCTGTGTTTATAACCACGTGTTTTTCAGGGTCTCCCAGGGCTTCCCAAACTTCGTCGTAATACCTTCTTTCAGTTAAAGCTCCTGTTGGGCAATGTATTACGCATTGTCCGCAATTAGTACACACTACTTCATTTAATGGTAAATCCATAAATGTTTGAATTTCCATGTGTTCGCCTTTGTGGGCAACGGTAAGTGCATTTACGTGCTGAAGTTCCGAACATGTTCTAACGCATCTTTGGCACCTTACGCATTTGCTTGGGTCTTTTTCAATCGACCAAGATGATTTATCGATATGGTATTTATGATCTACCAGGCTTATATAAACATTATTATCTACATTGTACTCAAATGCAAGATCCTGTAATTCGCAGTTGGTATTGCGGTAGCAGGTTGTACATTGGGTGTTGTGTTCCGAAACAAGCATTGAAACAATATCTTTTCGGGCGTTTCTAACTTTGGGCGAGAGTGTCGAAATGCGCATATTGTTTTCAACTGGTGTTGCGCAAGATGCTTCGAGTTTGTTTTTACCTTCTATTTCTACAACACAAACCCTGCAATTTCCTGCAATACATAAATCCTCGTGATGACAAAGCGTGGGAATATAAATTTTTGCATTTCGGGCTGCTTCCAGTATGGTTTGGCCTTTATCTGCCTTTACTTCCTGATTATCAATATATAAAATAATATTTTCTTTCATTTTTTTTTAGTCTAATGGTTAATAAATCATTTCTTCTCTGAAATTTTGCACAATAGAGGCAAATGAATTCCCTACCGATTGACCTAATCCGCACTTTGATGCAATTTTCATGGTATTGGTGAGTTTTATCAACTGGTCTAAATACTCAGGTGGACGGGTGCCATTTTTTACCGCCTTTAACCCTTTAAGCAATTGTTGAGTTCCGATTCGGCATGGTGTACATTGGCCGCAAGATTCTTCGGCAAAAAATTCCAAATAATTTATTAGTACTCTGTACATTGAGCGAGTACTATTAAACAACATAGTTGAGCCACCGGTTGTAGAACCCTGACCGATGATGGCTTTTTCAAAATCTTTTCTTGGTACGCAGAATCCTGCAACTCCGCCAACTTGAACTGCTTTTGTATCGCCATCGCCGTATTCTTCAACAAAATCTGCTACATTAAGACCAAGTTCAAGCTCGTGAACGCCTGGTTTTGATGTATCACCTGATACAGAAAATAGTTTGCTTCCGCGTTGGTCGCTTGTTCCTAATTTTTGATATTCTTCGGCGCCCATATTACAAACCATCATTGCAGATACCAAAGTTTCAACATTGTTTACAATGGTTGGTTTGCCAAATAATCCGGCTTGGGTAGGGTAGGGAGGTTTGTTTCGGGGTTCGCCTCTTTGTCCTTCTATAGATTCTATTAAGGCAGTTTCTTCACCACAAACATAAGCGCCACTGCCTAAGAAAATTTCTACCTGAAAATCGAAATTCAGTTCTTTACAAATCTTATGGAAAAGTTCGATTTCTTTGTTTAGTTCGGCTACCATAAATTTATACTCGCCACGCAAATATAAAATACCTTTGCTCGCACCGGTTACGTATGCTCCAACGCCCATGCCTATAAATACTTTTCGGGGTACTTTGGTCAGAATTTCGCGGTCTTTAAATGTTCCTGGCTCGCCTTCGTCGGCGTTGCATATAAAGTATTTTTGGTCGCTTTCGGTAAGATTTGCTGCTTTCCATTTTAATCCGGTAGGAAATCCTGCGCCGCCTCGGCCTCTTAATCCAGATTGTATAAGCTCTTGGATGATTTCGAGTTTTTCTCTTTTCATTATTTTTTTAAAAACTGCATAAGGTTCGCAGGTATATTCTGAGAAAATTATATCTACTTTTTTCATTTTTATTTCGTTTAATTTTTCTTGCTCAATTTAAAAATATCAAAATTAATGCACTAATTATCTGTTGATTGCAGATATTCGAACACTATTTCTCTTACACTTTCGGGAGTTAGTTTGGTGTAAACTTTATCATTGATAAGCATAGCCGGACCTTCGGCACACCAACCCAAGCAATTGGTTTCCAAAAGCGTAAATTTTTTATCCGGACTTGTTTCGCCTACATTAATTTTGAGCAATCCCTTAATAGCTTGCATTATTTTGTCTTTATTGTTCATTTCGCAAACAATGGTTTTGCATATTCTTATTACATACTTTCCTCTTTCGTCCGTATTTAAGAAAGAATAGAACGAAGCTGTTCCGTAAACATCGGCTGGCGAAATATCTAATTCTTTGGCTATTTGCCTCATTCGGGTCTGGCTAATGAAGCTTTCTTTTTCAACTACTCCTTGTAGTATTGGAATTAAACTTTGGCGTTTATTTCCATGTCGTGTTACTAATTCTGTAATTAATGAGTTGTCTGTCATTGTATTATGAATATTAGGTTTTTGTAATTTTCTTTCAATAAAAGTAATTCTTGAAGCATCCTTAGGTAATGACCTTTGCTTTTAATTATTATGAGATTTGTCATATTCTAATTTTTAAGTTTTATTCTCAAATCGATATTTTTAATTTGATTCAAGTCTGAGTAAAACATCCGAAAATGTTTTTTAAGGTGTGAATATTGTTTTTTTTGATATTTGTTTATTTTGCAACTAATTTTGAGTTGTTTAATTTGCTCTTTTTAGAGCCTGATTAAATTTTGCAAAGAATAAAAATGATTAATGAGTTCAGTCTAAAAAGATTGAAAAAATGATTATACCCCTGCCAGCGTT
>DYOH01000125.1 GCA_020720625.1 Acetofilamentum sp.
AGTTACAGCATTTTATAAAAATCAACGCTGGCAGGGTTTTTAGACTAGACTCATCTTTGCTTCAAAAATAGTTCATTTTTGAATTAATACAAAATATGCATTTATTAAGATTAGTTATAAATTGCGAATAATTCTTATTTTAAAGCAATATGCTCTAAAACATCTTTACAATTATATTGATTTTTAGATATATACAAAAATGGTTAAATTCTTGTGAAAAAAATAAAAGCTATGCATACATAGTAATAAGATTTATTTCTATATTTGAAACACGATTAAGTTATTTAATTAAACTATAATAAAATGATTTCAAGTATAATTTTTATTCTCGTCTTTGTGGCTGCGGTAGTTTTCTTTACGCGCAATGTAAGGATAATTGCCCGAAATATCAAACTTGGAAAAGATTTAGATATCAGCGACAAAAAATCTGAACGTTGGAAAACCATGTTTTTGGTGGCAATTGGCCAAAGCAAGATGGTAAAACGACCCGTGGCCGGAATTCTGCATATATTTGTTTATGTAGGATTTATTATTGTAAATATCGAAATGCTCGAAATTTTAATCGATGGAGTGGCCGGAACACATAGAGCCCTAAGCTTTGTTGGTGGCGGAATTTATAATTTCTTTGCATCAACATTCGAAATTTTTGCACTGGCCGTAATTACAGCGTGTATCACATTCCTGGTTCGTCGTAATATTCTAAAAGTTAAGCGCTTTCAAAGCAGAGAAATGACAAGCTGGCCCAGGTTAGACGCTAATATTATTCTTTTTACCGAAGTATTACTAATGTCGGCTTTCTTATCGATGAATGCTGCCGATACTGTTTTGATGCAACGCGCAGGTGGTAGCGATATGCTAGGCCCATTTGTTGTTAGTCAGGTGTTACTGCCTTGGTTTAGTGGCTTTAGCGAAGGAACATTACATTTTATCGAACAATTTGGTTGGTGGTTTCATATTATTGGTGTACTTGCCTTTTTAAATTATATTCCATATTCCAAACATTTTCACGTATTTCTGGCATTTCCAAATACTTGGTATTCCAAATTAGAACCCAAAGCAAAAATGTCGAACATGCCCGAAGTAACTAAAGAAGTGCAAATTATGCTAGGTACATTGCAGGACGATGGTTCATCGGGCGAAGATATGCCTTCCTTTGGCGCAAAAGATGTACCACAACTTAGCTGGAAAAATGTAATGGACGCTTTTACATGCACCGAGTGCGGCAGATGCACGGCAGTTTGTCCGGCAAATACCACCGGAAAGCTCCTTTCGCCGCGCGGTATCATGATGGCGGTAAGAGACAGAGCCGAAGAAATTGGCAAAAACATTGATAAAAACGGCAAAGACTATAGCGATGGTAAAGCCTTGTTAGGTAATTATATAACACCCGAAGAAATATGGGCCTGCACTACATGTAATGCCTGCGTTGAAGAGTGTCCGGTAAACATTAATCAAGTGGATATTATTCTGGCACTCCGTCGTTATATGGTAATGGAGCAATCTGCCGGACCTGCATCTATCAATGCAATGCTTACCAATATCGAAAATAACGGTGCACCATGGCAATATTCTGCGGCAGACCGTGGCAATTGGGCCGATGATGTGTATATGAACAAAATTTAATGATTAAAGAAACTGATTATGTCTCAAAATAATACAACACAAGTTAAAGTTAATATTCCGTTGGTGGCTGAAATGGCTGCTGAAGGAAAAACACCCGATTTTTTGTTTTGGGTGGGTTCGGCAGGTAGCTACGACGACCGCGCCAAAAAAATTTCCAAAGCTTTTGCCAAAATTTTGGCCTTTGCAGGCGTAGATTTTGCCATTTTGGGAGCCGAAGAAACAGATAGCGGCGAATCTGCCAAGCGTGCAGGCAGCGAGTTTATCTTTCAAATGCAAGCACTTCAAAACATTGAGCTGCTAAATACTTATGGAATTAAGAACATTGTAACCTGCGACCCACACGATTTTAGTATTCTTAAAAACGAATATGCCGATTTGGGAGGGGTTTACGAAGTATGGCATCATACACAGTTTTTACAAAAGCTTATGGACGAAGGTAAAATTAAGGTTAATACCAAAGTATTTGCTAACAAAAAAGTAAGCTTCCACGATCCTTGTTATCTGGGCAGGGGAAATGGCGAATATGAGGCTCCTCGCTTTGTTCTACAAAGTTTAGGTGCTAATTTTCAGGAACTTGACCGCAACAGAGAACGCTCTTTTTGCTGTGGTGCCGGAGGTGCTCAGATGTTTAAAGAGGCCGAAAAAGGCGATAGGGAAGTGTTTGTGGAAAGAACTGATGAAGTATTGAAAATGATGCCTGATGTTGTGTGCACTGCTTGTCCGTTTTGTATGGTTATGCTTACAGATGGCATTAAATACAAAGATATGAAAGACAAAATTCAGGTTTTGGATATAGCCGAAATTGTGGCTTCTGCCCTTGGTTTGTAATATTTTTTTTGTAAAATATTTTTGTTAAAAACTCTAGTTAATGCTTGCATACTAGAGTTTTTTTTTATATTTTTATTGCGTATTAGTAGATAATACCTGATTTTTTTATTCGATTGTATTTGAATGTCGATTTTGGAATTTGAACAAAAAAAATGATTTTTTTTCAAAAAAATTTTTAAGTATACATTAACTTGATATTTTGTATACTTATAACAGCAGGTTATATCTTTGGACACCAATTTACCTGATTTAGATTAATGCTTTTAAGTAAACTTTTATTTATCAATCTATTACAATGATGAAAAAAGTTTAAAAATTATTTAACTGTAAATTAATTTAGTATACAAATATTGAATTTTGCAAGTAAAATTTCATTTTTTTAAGAACTTTTTTTTGCTAATCTTTAGACATACGCGCTACTTAAAATTTGAGATTGCTAAACGATTGCAATTTAGATGGGTAAGAAAATTACTACATAAGGGGAATTGTCGGCTGCAATAGCCAGTGATACTTTTCCTCGAAGAAACACAGAATACGGCGTAAATTATTGATTGATAATTATATAATTAAGAAACTGTTTTATTTACCTAAAAATGAGGAGATTTTAATATGGAAAAAAATCACGAGGAAATTTGGAAGCGTTGTCTTTTAGTGATTCGCGACAACATTCCGGAGCCTAGCTTTAACACCTGGTTTAAGCCCATTGTTCCTATTTCGATGGAGCGTAATGTTCTTACAATCAGGGTACCAAGTATGTTTTATTACGAGTATATCGAAGAGCAATTTATCGATTTACTGAAAAAAACCCTTCGGAAAGAATTGGGTCCGGATGCTAAACTGGAGTACAATGTGGTTGTAGACCAGAGCACTAATGCTCCAACGATTGTAAAATATCCTACAACAACATCGGTTACGCTTAAAAACAGGCCAATGTCTACTACCAATACGGTACCTGTTGATGCTGGGGCAAAAAGCCCATTTGTATTGCCTGGTACGCGCAAAACAAACATCGATCCGCGATTAAATCCTACAAGTAGCTTTGAGAATTTTGTCGAAGGTGAGTCGAACCGTTTGGCCAGAGCGGCCGCTTATGCTGTGGCTTCTAAGCCGGGAGGTACTTCGTTTAACCCATATATGGTTTATGGCATGAGTGGCCTTGGAAAAACTCACCTGGCGCAAGCTATTGGTATTGAAGTGAAAGAAAGAATGCCAGAAAAGGTTGTTCTCTATGTTTCTGCAAACGAATTTCAGAATCAGTTTACTGATGCAACAAGAAAAAATATTCGCAACGATTTTGTTCATTTTTATCAAAGCATTGATATACTGATTATTGACGACGTTCATGAGTTTGCCAATAAATCGGGTACTCAAGAATCTTTTTTCCATATATTTAATCATTTTCATCAAAATAGTAAGCAATTAATACTTACCTGCGATAAAGCACCTGCCGAACTCGAAGGCCTTGAAAGCCGCTTACTTAGCAGATTTAAATGGGGTCTCAGTGTGGAGATTCAATCTCCTGATTTTGAGACTCGTAAAGAGATATTGAAAAGAAAAATATACAACGACGGTATCGTTATATCCGAAGATATACTTGATTACATGGCCAGCACAGTAACTACAAATGTTCGTGAGTTGGAAGGGTCTTTGATATCCCTTTTAGCACATATTACATTCATAAAGAAGGAATTAACACTTGATTTAGCGAAGAATATTATTGAAAATATCATTAAAAACGTGAAAAAGGATATTACTGTGGAGAATATTCTTGAAGAGGTGGCACATCATTTTAACATGGAGCCGGAAACATTGCAGATTCGTAAACGCAAGTCGGGTGTGGTTTTGCCGCGTCAGGTGGCCATGTATTTAACCAAGAAGTATACCAATATGTCGGTTAAATCCATTGGACAGAAAATTGGTGGTTTGGACCACTCTACTGTTTTGCATGGTTGCAAACAAATTGAAAATTATATGTTTAGTGATAAAAAGTTTCGTAAATCCGTTGAAACAATCGAAGAAAAATTATTGAAGTAGTCTATTAACCCCCATTAATATACCACAAAAATATTGAGGCTCTGTTTAACCAGAGCCTTTTTTTGTTTACGATTGTATATTTTTGCCCGTTTTATTTTTCGACTGTTTACGTCCCTAACACTATCTAGTCAAAAACAGGTTTATTTGTTTCCATTTGTGAAATAATCAGATTCAATTTATCAATTTTCGTCTTTTTCTGTGTTGATAATTGTAAATCGCTAAAATCAAATATCTGGTTATCAATATAATATTTTGCATTTTGGGTGGTATATAATTGTTGATAACTTAGCAGTAATTCAAAAAAAATCTGATTTACTGGTATTTCTTCATTTTAGCTTATAGAATTTATGCTTTTGTATAGCTTTGTAACATTAGCTAAATCGTTTGTCTGCAATTAAATTCATTTTTTTCATGATCGTTACATCCAGAATGGCTTGCTCAAATTCCTTTATAATTTTACCTTTTAACGCATAAATCCCGAAACCGCTGAATGGATATTTTTGTAAACTAACCGCAAAGTGTGTGGTATCAAAATAATTACCATCTGTATCGATAAAGCTTCCAAAATTCATTTTTTTTCCATTACTCATTCTCACTCCTTTAATGTGAATCAGAATGCCTGCCATTACAACTGTTTTGCCTGTATTATTTAGCATATCCTGCGCCAATATCTCGCCTGTGTATTTGTTTTCTAAAAGGTCGAAAAAACTTAATTCTACCGGAAATCCCAAAATCTCTATTTCGTCGAAGGCATTACTTAATTTGTCTTGTTTAAATTGCGGGAGTGTAAACTTTTTGTAAGGCAGGTTAAATAATTCTTTCGTATTTTGTGTGGGGCGACTTTTTTCTTGTTTTTGTTTATAAAAATTCATTTTCCAAAGTAATGCCGATTTTGATTCGCCTGTAAAACGGAAAGCCCCAATGCGAATAAGCAAAGTAAGTTGCTCTTTTCCGGCGTTTATTCTTTGTAAAAAATGCTCAAATGAATCAAAATAACCATTTCTTTCGCGCTCATCTATCATTTGTTTACAAAAGGCTTGTTCCAGATTTTCCATGTGTATAAAACCTATGTATACCTTGCTGCCTATGAGTCGGGTGGTGTAATTACTGAAATTTATATCGGGAGCTTCCAATTTTGCTCCATAGCGTTTGGCTTCGTTGAAATATACAAAACGACTGTAAAATCCACCGAAATTATTTATTACTGCCACAATAAACTCAAGCGGGTAATAGGCCTTTAGAAATAAACTCTGATAACTTTCTACGGCATAACTTGCCGAATGGGCTTTTGAAAATGAATAGCCTGCAAAGGATTCAATTTGCCGCCAAAGTTCCATGCTTACATGTTCCGGATATCCTTTGGCGGCACTATTTTTAAAAAAACTGTCTTTGATGCGTTCAAATTCGCCTTTCTGACGACTTTTTCCTGTCATCAGCCTACGCAATACATCGGCATCGGCTAGTTCGAGACCGGCATAATGGTGGCAAATTTTTAGTACATCTTCCTGATAAACCATTATTCCAAAGGTTTCGGAAAGTTGCTCTTTTATTATAGTATGCAAATATTCGAATTTATCGGGATGATGGTAACGCTTGATATACTCTTTCATCATACCCGATTTGGCCACCCCCGGACGAATGATGGAACTTGCCGCCACCAGGGTTATGTAGTTATTGCAACGCAATTTTTTAAGCAATCCGCGCATGGCCGGACTTTCGATATAAAATGCTCCAATGGTTTCGCCAATGGCCAGCAATTGGTTTATTCGAGGGTCTTTTTTAAACCGGGCGGTATCATGAATATCTATTTTTATTTCCTGATTTTGCGCTACCATTTCTACCGCCTCATAAATGTGCCCAAGCCCACGCTGACTTAGGATATCGAGCTTTTCGAGATGTATATCTTCGGCCACATACATATCCCATTGCACGGTAGGAAATCCTTTGGGTGGCATATCTAATGCACTAAAATACGTAATGGGTAAATTACTGATTAGTATTCCGCCTGCATGTATACTTCGAATATTAGGAAAATCTCTAATTTCATCGGCCAAAGCATTTATTTTGTGCGCTATGGCATAATTATTTCCCGGATTTAGCGGTTGCTTAATCAGTAAATCTATTTCTTCTTTTGGCAATCCGTAGACTTTTGCCAATTCGCGGATTATGCTGCGGTCTTTAAAGGTATTACTTGTGCCTAATAAGGCCGCACGTTGGCCATATTTTGTAAAAATATATTGTGTGATATGCTCTCTGTCTTTCCACGAAAAATCGATGTCGAAATCGGGCGGGGTACTTCTTTTGGGATTGATAAATCGCTCAAAATATAAATCGAGTTCAAGTGGGTCTACATCGGTAATTCCAAGACAATATGCCACAATGCTATTGGCTCCGCTGCCGCGCCCAACATGGGGTATCTGTTGCGTTTGAGCATAGCGGATGATGTCGTGGGTAATAAGAAAATAGGAGGTAAATCCTAATTCTATAATGGTTTTTAGCTCTTTTTCGATACGCATCACGGCCTGCGTGTTATTTTTACCATATCGGTAGTTCAATCCGGCGTAGGTATAATTTTTAAGCATTATAATATCATCCTTGTGAGATTCGCCGAATACTTGCAAGTTTTTACTTTGCATAAAATCAAAATCGAAATGGCATAAATTTGCAAGTTCTTTAGTGTTTTCCAGCAGAAAAGGATATTCGGAGAAATACTTTTCAAATGAAGCGGCATCGGGTATTTTTTCCATGCGCTTACCAGTCTGATTGTCTTTAAGATGCGTAAGCAGCGTATTAAAGTGTACAGCCCGCAAATGGATGTGCGTTTCGAACTGTTTTGAACTGTTGTAAAAAGGCTGATGTAAAATCAACAATTTTTTTGAATCAAATTTTTGTATAAAGAGATACATTTTGCTTAGTTC
The DNA here is from genome assembly GCA_020720625.1 of Acetofilamentum sp. Taxonomy (GTDB): domain Bacteria; phylum Bacteroidota; class Bacteroidia; order Bacteroidales; family DYOH01; genus DYOH01. Next base: position 7,404 of record DYOH01000125.1, read on the forward strand.
ATAGCTTCTTATGCCAACATATTCGTTACTATTTAAGTTTGATGGAGCATTGTGTACATCGTATATGACAAAATAATGTTCGCAGAATGGTGCCTGCTTTGGAAGTTCATGGGCTTGAATTTGGGCATCAGAGTATAATCTGTTCATTTCATGAAAGCCTTGGTGATTTTTTACCAAAATGGTATATAAAAATTGGTCGTGCTCTTGAAATTCCATGCCCACCAGAGGCTTTATCATATTTTGTGTGCAGGATTTTATAAAATCAAAAACCCCGCTTGTGTTGTTGATATCGGCTAAGCCCAGCACTTTATGTCCTTTCCGGGCAGCAAGTGTAACCATCTCTTCGATAGAAAGAACACCAAAGCGAAGACTATAATAAGAACGTGCAGCTAAAACCATCTGATTAATAAATAATTAAGCTTTGTAAGATATTCTTACATTTTGCATTTTCCAAATAAACAAAAATTTGTGGGATTAAATGAAAAAAAATCGGACTATTTACGCAACTAGATCCCCATAATTTTCGTCTACGCAACAACACAATACCAACTCCGAACATGATGGAAAAATTATTTCAGACTACAAGTTACGCAGAATATTGGTGGAAAGCAAGTTACAAAAATGGTTTTGGTGTGCATTCCCCGTTTTTGTTTCGGTTTATTGAAGATGTATTAGAGGATGAGCGATATTTTTATGCCTACCAGGATGTTGAAACCATTAGAAAGGATTTACTCACATGGAAGCAAAGTATTCCGTTTATGGAAGTTGGAGCATTGTCGCATTGGGCCAATCAATCATCAGAGAGACAAATTTCTGATATTACCAAATATAGTTCTGTAAGCTCCAAATATGGGCAGTTGCTTTTTAGACTGAGTAATTATTTTCAGCCGAAAACGATTGTGGAATTTGGAACATCTGTGGGAATCAGTAGCATGTATTTGGCCGCCGGAAATCCTGATGCTGAATTAATTAGCTTTGATTATAATGAATCGTTGGTGCGTATTGCCAACAGTAATTTTGTTTCCTTAAAACTAAAAAATGCCCACGCCGAAGTTGGACTTTTCGAAGAGAAATTGACCAAAATGGCCTCAAGATTTGATAAAATTGATTTTTTAATGCTCGATGGCAATCATCGTAAAGAGCCAACTATTTTATATTACGAATTTTTAAAGCCTCTCTTCGACAACAATACGGTGGTGGTGCTCGATGATATACATTGGTCGCAGGGTATGGAAGAGGCATGGGATTTTATCAGAATGCAAAAAGAAGTGAGCATGAGTATTGATTTATTTCAATTTGGAATCTTATTCTTTAGAAAAGAATTTTTAGGCAATAAACAGCATTTTATTGTAAAATTTTAGTTCTGTTGGTGTTCGTTTGATTTCGTTTTTCTGTGTTTTTAGGTCTTTAGCATTTTAATTTTGCTAAAGACCTTTCTATTTCTTTATTGTGCGACCCAAATTTTGCCCTATTTATTTTTTTGCTAATGCTTAATTTTGGCTGTTTCTCTAAAACCCCAATCACGGAATAGGTTAAGCTAATTAGGGTCTGCTGAAATATCGCTAATAATAAGTTCCTTAGGATATTACTTCTATAGATTATAATTTCGAGTGCA
>DYOH01000004.1:0-54778 GCA_020720625.1 Acetofilamentum sp.
TTGCTGTAAAACCCCGTTTTTTTTGTGTAAATTGTGTTGTACGAAACTTTTTTTTAGACTTGCGGATTTAAGGTATAACTAAAATCATCGGCAACAATCTTATCGTACTTATTAGCATAATTTCGAACAGCCCCATCGCCATCTCTTTGAACTTCGGCAAAAACTTCAGCAATAAAATCTTTTAATTCCAACTTCTCCAGCCTTGCCCGCTGCGCCAATTGAGGCCACTGAGATTTATTAATTTGATTATAAACTAGCATGCTTATATTATTTTTTCGATGTTCGTAACTAAAATACCTTCGGCCCCTAAGGCTTTTATCTGTGAGATTAATGTCCAGAAATCGTCTTCATTGACCACAGAGTGCACCGAACTCCAGCCCTTCTCAGCCAATGGCATCACCGTTGGACTTTTTAAACCCGGCAAAATTTTGATAATTTCGGGCAAATTTACATCCGGAGCATTAAGTAAAATATACTTCTTGCCACGGGCATTGAGTACTGCTTCTATTCTGAATAACAAATCGTTGAGTAAATAATTAGCTTCCTTGCTCAATTGCTTGTTGGCAATAAGCACGGCCTCGCTTTTAAGCAAAACTTCTACTTCTTTTAGCCCATTACTCATCAATGTGGATCCGGTACTTACAATATCGCAAATAGCATCGGACAGTCCAATATTAGGGGCTATTTCTACGCTCCCGGAAATTTGCTCAATATAGGCTTCCACCTTAGATTCATCGAGATATTTTCTTAAAATATTAGGATAACTAGTGGCTATTCTCATATTCTGAAGAGATTGTACACCTTTATAATCGTCTTGTTTTGGAACCGCAATGGATAGGCGACATTTAGAAAATCCGAGCTTTTTAATAATCTCTAGCTGCTTATTCTCTTCCAAAACAGTATTAAGTCCCACAATTCCAATGTCGGCTACACCTTCTTCTACATATTTTGGAATATCATCGTCGCGAAGAAAAAACAGTTCACAGGGAAAATTCTGTGCAGCAAGCTTTAAAGTGTCTGTCCCATTATCGAATCTAATGCCACATTCGTAGATTAACTGAATGCTTTTTTCGTAAAGTCGTCCTTTTTTTTGAATCGCAATTTTAAGTTTATTCATTTTATTTAGATTTTTTTGTCTGAATAAACCCCGGTACTTTGTGCAAGAATAAAAAAAACCCGCCTGATTTACTCAGACGGGTGAATGATTTATTGTTAAGCCACAAACATCAAACTACACGCTCGCCTGGATGACAAGATGAAGATGATGATGCAGATGGAAAAAATTTCTATTCATGGACACAAACATATAAAAGCTTTTTTATAAAACAAAATTTAATGCTACTTTTAACTTTTAAATCTACAAAAATGTCCGAAATAAGTAAACACTACAAAGAACGTCAGGAAAAACTTGTACCATTTGCCATCAAAATACTGGAAATGAGTGAACTAAGCAAAGCTGTTAACGAGAATCAGGATATAATTGAATCCATTGATTATAAAGACATTATATATCTCGTACATAAGCTTAGTGTTTCAGAAATTCCTATGGAACAATTAAAAACAGGTATCAACAAAATTTTGAACCTGTTTTACAAATCGCTTAACTCAAGAGAATGGCCTGAGCTTAAAGAAAATGAGTTTTTTAAATCGCTTTTGTTAAACAACAGTATTTTAGATAAAAAGCTAAAAGAGATACGAGAGTACATCAAAAAAATAAACAAAACTGGCATCACAACCGAACTAAAAAATACCCTAAAAATACGTTTTAGGCATTTGCTCAAATACGATACTTACTATCAATTAAAAGAAAATGTGATATTTCCGGTTTTGGAGAAAAACTTTGAAGAAATGGGCTGTTTGCCAATTATGTGGTCTTTTCATGATGATATAAGAAGGCACAATAAAATAATATTGGAAATTTTAGAGGAGGAAAATTTTGATTTAGAAAAATTTAATAAAACCAGTGGTAAATTTTTCTTCAACACTTATGCCATCAAATTTCGAGAAGAAAAAATACTGTACCCCTTTTTATTATTACACCTAAAAGACAATGAATTAGCAAAAATGCAAGCAGATTTTATTGATTTTAAGCTGCCTTTTGCAAAAATTCCGGGCTCCCGGAAACAAAAAAATCTTAACGAGGATGAAGAAATAAATCTTGGAAGCGGATACCTTACAGCCAAACAAATAAGTCTGGTATTTAACCATTTACCAGTAGATATAACCTATGTGGACGAGAACAATAAAGTACGCTATTTCTCCACACCCAAAAAACGCTTTTTTATGCGCACAAATGCCATTATTGGGCGAGATGTAAAAAATTGTCATCCGCAAGAAAGTGTTCATGTTGTAGAAAAAATAGTGGAAGCCTTTCGAAAAGGAGAAAAAGACAGAGCTACTTTCTGGATAAATATAAAGGGTATCTATCTGTTTATTCAGTACTTTGCTGTGCGCGACGAACAAAATACTTTCCGTGGCGTTGTGGAAGTTACCCAGGAAATAAACGAAATTCAGGAAATAAAAGGCGAAAGAAAATTACTATCGTGGGATGAATAATCCCATAAATACATAAATACGCATTCAACAATTTAATAACCAGGTAACTGCAAAACTATACAATATGAAAAAATCATCATTTTTGCTCGCATTTCTACTTATATATTTAAACCTGCAATCGCAAATACCTACTATTTATCAACAAAACCAGAGCTTTGATTATTACCAAATAATCAAGTACTACAAAACACTGGACTCCTTGCATGATGAAGCCAAACTGATTGAATATGGACTTACGGATGTGGGAAAACCCTTGCATTTGTTTGTAATCTCACCCGAAAAAGAATTTGATGCAGCGAAATTACATGCACAAAACAAAACCATTATTCTAATAAATAACGGCATTCACCCGGGTGAACCGGAAGGAATTGATGCATCGGTTTTAATGGCCCTAAAACTGCTTTCTGATGCAAAAAAGCTCAAAAAGGAACTCGGAAACGTGGTTTTATGTATTATTCCGGTATATAATATCGGCGGACATTTAAACCGCTCGGCATATCATCGGGCTAATCAGCAAACACCCGAATTGCATGGCTATAGAGGAAATGCCCGAAATTTGGATTTGAACCGTGATTTTGCCAAACTCAAATCGCAAAATGCCCAAAGTTTTGTAAGTATTTTTCAGGAATGGAAACCACAAATTTTTCTCGATACACACACTACCGATGGCTCAGACCATCAATATGTAAATACCCTGATTGCCACACATCCGGTAAAACTAGAAAAGCCAATGAAGCAGTTTCTAAACGAAAAATTTGTGCCTTATTTATACGATGAACTTAAAAAAACGCCCTACGAAATATGCCCTTATGTAGAAACCATGGATTGGAACAAAGGCCCTGAAACAGGAATTGTTGGCTTTTTAGACATGCCCAAATTTTCGACTGGTTATACTTCCTTATTTCATTCCTATAGTTTTATGACTGAAAATCACATATTTAAAGATTACAAAGACCGTGTTTTATCGGTTTGGCTGTTTATGGAAACTTTGATAAAATTCGCTAACGAAAATAACCCAAGCATAAATAAAACGCAAAAGGAAGCCATTGAACTTACAAAGCAGAAGACAGTATATGTAACAGATTATGAGATGGATACAACTAAATTTGAATGGTTTAATTTCAAAGGCTACGAATCGGAAATCAGCAAAAGTCCATTAACCGGTTTAGAAAGAGTGGTTTATAATCAAAATAAAAAATATCAAAAAAATATACCCTACTTAAACCAATTTATAGCTACCAAAAGTATTCGTGCACCATACGCTTACCTTTTATCTCAGGCTTATCCGGAAGTAATCCATCGACTTAAGCTAAATGGTGTAAAAATGAATAGATTAGCCTGCGATACCACAATTGAACTAAACGCCTACTATATAGACAATTACAAAAAAACAACAAGACCACAACAAGGTCAGTTTCCAAATTATGACCTAAATATTAGCATTGAGAAAATGCCAATTCAATGTTTTGAAGGTGATTATATTATTGAACTAAATCAACATGCAAACGAGTATATAGTGCAAATGCTTGAACCCGATGGAATGGATTCGTTTTTTAAATGGAATTTTTTCGATGAGATTCTGGAGCATCGCGAGTATTTCTCTCCCATCGGATTTGAAGAAAATGCCATTGCCTATTTGTTGAAACATCCCGAATTAAAACAACAACTTGACCAAGCAGTGCAAAATGACACAACATTGGCTCAATCGCATTATTTACAGTTAAAATTTATTTACGATAACTCAGAATTTGCCGAAAAAAAATACCGGCGATTGCCAGTATACAGAATAGAAACAAAAATAAAACTACCTGTAAAATAACTTATTAGCAAGGAGAACGGCATGCTCCATAGGGGGAGAACAGAGCCGCAACAATACTCCTTGCACTTTTTAAGTAAAAAAAACAATTGAATTATTTTTTATTTTGAATGATTATGCTGCAATTTACACGGAAATTTTCAGAAGATTGCAGCTTTTCTGCATTATTATCAAAATATATACCAAAACTCCTTATAAACAATCACTTGATATTTTACGCAATACCAAATCTAAATCATCCATAAGTGCCTGGGCGGATATAGTAGCTCCAGCAACAGCATCAATATCTTTTCCATATTTTAATTTTTGAGTGCCATCGTATCCGACAAAATGTCTTAGCCAGAATTTATTCATCACTTCATGACCATGTGTAGCCTGATAATGGAATCTTAAAATCCCTATTTCTAGGGATACTATATGCTGCGAAGCATAAAAGTTAGATGCAAATAAATTATAAGCCAAAGAATGTTTATATTCAATGAAAAAAATTACTTTTGAAAAAACTATGGCGGCATATTATGGCAACTGAAAATAAAAAAAAACAAACCAAACAAAACACAACAAACCCACAGAATAAGCAAAAGGCGACCAAAAATGCCCCAAAACCAGATTTTTTGAGCCTTTGGAGCAATTGGGCAGCAGCAAACAATAACAAATTGCTTCTTTTGATTTTGCTTATTGCTTTAATTTTTAGCTTATTGCTTTTCGATATCAAAGTAAGTCTTGGCGGCGACGATGCCAGCTATATTATCAGAGCCTACGATTTTTGGAACAACCTTGATTATCCGTCTTTTCAGGGTCCCTTATACCCTATGGTGCTTAGCCCATTAATCGGTTTTTCCGGAATAAATCTGCCCATATTAAAATTTAGCTCTATGATTTTTTTGTTGCTAAGTATCTATTTTATGTATCTTAGCTATAAAGGAAAAATTAATGCGCTTGTGCTGTTTATAGGCCTTTTTATTCTCAGTGGAAATGCATATTTACTATATTTCTCGGTGCACACCTATTCCGAAGCTTTTTATATGATGCTTCAGGCCATGCTATTTTGGGCAGTTTTTAAAACCTGCAATAATTCTAAAAAAAACCAACACACGCACTTTGCCACTATTGGCCTGATACTTATCTCACTATTTCTAACAAAAAGCGTTGGATTAGCAGCATTTATGGCTGTTTTGACATACTACTTAATACAAAAAGAATATAAGTCGGTTCTCTTTTCTTCTGCCTATTTTGGCGGATTTATGATTCTTTGGGAAATTATTAAACGCTTGGTATGGAAAACATCCGAAGTGCAATTCTCCTCTCAAGCTTCCACCCTAATGCTCAAACATCCTTATGATACCACTAAAGGAATGGAAGATTTTGCCGGCTACTTTATCCGTTTTATTGATAATTCAAACATTTACCTTTCAAAACACCTATTTACTTTCCTAGGCTTTAGACCCGAAATATCAGATATTCAACCGATATTAACCATTCTGCTATATACGCTCTTTGTTGCAACATTTATACTTATTTTTCATAAAAACAAATATCTCTTATTTACAGGCATTTACCTTATTTTCTTATTGGGAGTTACTTTTGTTGCCTTACAAACCATTTGGGATGGTCGCAGATTAATTGCTCCATTTTATCCATTCATTTTAATATTTTTGCTTTCCGGAATTTACGAATTGTTTCAGTTGAAAAAAGTTAAAATGTTTTTATTCCTTTTTCCACTGATTGCCATTATTCTGCTAGTTGCCACTTACAAAATTAGCTTTGAAAAAATTGATGATAACAGCACCACTTTGCAAGAGAACCTGAAAGGTAATGTGGTATTTGGATTAACGCCCGACTGGCAAAATTTTATAAATATGAGCAAATGGGCGGCTGCAAACACCGACAAAAATGTGATGATTGCTTCCAGAAAACCATCTATTTCTTTTGTTTACACCGGCAGAAGATTTTATGGCATTTATTCTGTACCATCTTTGCCTGTGGATAGCTTAAAGTCCAAATGCGAACGCCTTCCACACAATTACACCATAATAGATGCCTCTCAATGGGAGCAAAAAACACATCTTCAATCGCTTTATCTCAACATTCAACGATACAACATTGGATATATAACCGAATTTTGGAAAAGAGCAGAAGCCACGTCGGCCGAAACCTCAATAATTTTCGAAGTTTATGAAATGCCAGATTCTGCCATAGCTTTATTCGATTTGCTAAAACAAAATGCACTTTCACAAGAATTTTCTTTCGACAAGTTTTTCAGCAACAGAAATTTGAATTTGCAGAAAAATCCGGGATGGACAATCGATTACGTAGTTACAGATCCGGACAATTTGCTGCAAAACCTGTATGAAAATAAGGTTAAATATCTAGTAATGGCTAATTTAAGAAAATACGAACAACAGAAAACCCAATTTACAATAAATACTGTAAGAAGATACTTATTTTATATTCAAAGAAAATACCCTTCCAAAGTAAAACTCATACATACAATTGGCCACGACGAGCAAGCGTACTTATTCGAGATTTTATAAACAATTTTTAAAACTAAAACTTATGAAAAAAAATACAATCCTGCCAACACTCATATTTATTACACTTTCGGTTATCGCAAACGCACAAGCATGGACAAACGAAATGTACGCAAACCATACCTTCAAAAGCTTTGAAAAGCTAAAGCAGGCAAATCAGGAAATTGATTTCAAAAACATTGACCTTAAACTACTCAATGCAGCCATCCTTTTTGAAACAAACCGTCAAAGAGAAATCAATGGTTTTGAACGTTTTGGACATTCAATAGTATTAGAAAAATCGGCGGCTATGCACTCCAAAGATATGGTAGAAAAAAAATTTTTTAGTCATACCAGCAAAATAAAATCACGAAAAACCTTGTTAATGAGATTGAGCATGAGCGGTTTAAAAGATTATTCGGCCATTGGCGAAAATATTGCCATGACCAGCAAAACATCGACAAGCTATTTATTGCTGGCGAAGGAATTAGTAGATATTTGGATGAAATCGCCCGGACATCGGGCTAATATTCTAAATGCCGAATTTAATTATCTCGGTTGTGGTGCATTTTTCGACAAAAATAACTATGTTTATGCCACACAAGCATTTGCCGACCGACGAGGCCAAAACGACCAGACTTATAAACTACCAGTTGAACATCGCTAATTAATAAACAAATATGATGAATAATTTAGAAAACAAAGTAATATGGATTACTGGGGCTTCATCGGGCATTGGCGAAGCGCTGGCTTATGCTTTTAACCGTGAAAAAGCCAAAATTATTATTTCTGCACGCCGCACAGATGAACTTACCAGAGTAAAAAAAAATTGCCAAAATCCAGAGTTGGTGAGCATCTTACAACTTGACCTTTCGAAGCACCAAGAGTTAGAATTTAAAGCGAAGGAAGCACTGAGTATTTTCAACGGAATTGATGTTCTTATCAATAATGGAGGTATTAGTCAGAGAGCATTAGCCGCCGAAACAAAAATAGACATAGACAAACGTATTATGGACATCAATTATTTTGGAAGTATAATACTTACCAAAAATATTCTTCCTACAATGTTGGAAAAAAAATCGGGAAGTATTGTAAGTATAACAAGCCTTCTTGGAAAATTTGGAACCGCCTATCGTTCTGCTTATGCCGCATCAAAACATGCTTTACACGGATTTTTTGACTCTCTGCGTTCGGAAGTTTATCAACAGCAAATTCAAATATTGCTGGTTGTGCCAGGTTTTATAAAAACAAATGTTTCGATAAATGCATTGAGCGCCGATGGAAGTCCAACAAATACAATGGATCCAGGTCAGGAAAACGGCATGCTGCCCGAAAAACTTGCCTACAAAATTATAGAGGCGATTAAAACAAATAAAGAAGAAATAACCGTTGGAGGAAAAGAAACAATGGGTGTTCTTCTGAAACGCTTTGTACCTGGTTTGTTTTCGGGTATGATACGAAAACAAAAAGTAAGATAATGAGAAATAATTCCATTAAAAAAGGTCTTTGAATAATGCTCAAAGACCTTTTTTTAATAAATCAAACAAGTATCATTAGGCAACTTTTGCCGCCTCTACCATTGCATCTTCTAAGTTATCCAGAGTAAAACGCTCCGGAAATTTTGGATTAATATCCTTATAAAAGTTATTTACTTGCTTCATTACCTGTAGCAAGTCCTGATTACTATCAATTACCCCTTTAATTTGCATTTCCTTAAATTTAAAATCAAGTGCCACAACAATTATTGGTATTCCGGCTTCTTTGGCAATATGATAAAATCCTTTTTTCCATCTGTCAACCTTTTTTCTTGTTCCTTCCGGAGAAAGCAGGATATGAATATTTTCGTGTTTATCTAAAATGTTTATCACTTGCCTGGAAATACTTACATGTTTATTTTTTCTATCTACCGGTATAGCATGCAATAATCGCATAATAATATTAAAGGGAAAAGCAAACAGTTCTTTTTTAGCTAAAACCCTGTATTTTTGTCCAATAATATTGATAAACAACTTTCCTAAAACCGAATCGAAATTACTTGTATGCGCTGCAAAAATGATAACCGATTTCTTAATCGAAGGAAAATTTCCATTAATTTTCCAACCCAACAAATAAAAAATCAACACAGAAAACCATCTCATATCTCAAAGCTTTTATAAATTACAAATCAAAATTAACGATAATTTAAAAGCGCGATAAAATTATGGGACAAACAACCAAAAAATGGGGCTAAATTGAGTTCTCAGGGACTAAATACATTCACAAAAATCTAAATAATAATAAACTAATAAATTAATAAGCCATTAGCTCAGGGACGAATTGCAAACCACTAAACAATAAACATTCTTAGTGGAGTAATTACCAAGCATCAAAGTTGAAAAGTATTTTACTTAAAAATGATAATCTAATAAATAACTATACAACGAATTAAAACTAAATTAGCTGTTTTAGCTGATTAATGTAATTGCGCGAAACAGGAACAGAGAATTCCAGATCTTCTAAATGCACTTTTACTCCTTGAGAATTACCTTCTACCTCGTCGATAAACTTTACATTTATGATACTTGTTCTATGACATTTAAACATAAAACTATATTCTTTAACAATTTCTTCAGCTTTTTTTAAACTGCATCTAATAAGCTTATGCTGCAATTTTTCATTCTCAACCCAAAAAATTTCGATGTAATTATTGGCCGATTTAATTAATCTCAGCGAATGCACATCCAATTCAAGATTCTCCTGCTGATATTCGGATTCGAACATAACCAAGGTTTTTTGAAAATTCATTTTTTGCATCAATTTGTTGTTTAACTCCAAAGCGCTTTGCAAATTATGTTTCAAAAGCCGGTTCTGATTTATAACAATCAATAAGGAAATCGGAATTACGCTAAACAAAAAGATTTTTCCTATTTGAAAATAGTGAATATCCACTAAATCAATGTATTGAAAATAAATAGAATAGCCAAAAGCCACGGTAAATAATATCCATATATTCCAAAAAATTTCCTTCATAATATTCCACTGCATATTGGTTAACCTTTTTTGCATAAATGAAGGAAGAACAAGGAGATTAAAACTTAGGGTAACAAAAGTAACCAACATGATTCCAACAATAAATTTTACCTTTTCGTCGAAAATAAGACTTTTTATTTCGAAAGGTTGAAAAGCAAATAAAAAAAGTGCAACTATACCACTGATAAACGAAACAATCTTGGCATTGTGCATCAAATCGCTATTGAACAAATAGGGCTTATTCAAATACTTTATTATTGCGGATATTTTCATAATTTAGCAAAATTATAGTTTTGCTTCGAATAATAAAACTTAATTATTCATTTGAAAAAAATGCTGGTTTTCTTTTATTTAGTGATATATGCTTTAAATTTGAGTACTTAAGAGAAATCAGTATGTATAATTGGTTGATAATAATTTTTTTATTTTATATGATAAGAGAAAAAAAAATTACGCTATTGGTAGTTATTTGCATTGTTTTTATCTTTGAGCTTCATGCTCAACCCAAATTTCCGCCTGAAAAACCCAAACTCGTTGTAGGTATAATTGTGGATGGATTTAAAGCCGACTATATTCAAAGGTACTGGGAAAAATATAGCGAAAACGGATTTAAGAAAATCATCAACAGCGGCACTCATTTTCAAAACCATGTAAATAAGCAATTAATCAACGAAAGTATTGTCTGCTATGCTAATATCAGCACAGGATCTTATGCCTCATCGCACGGCATTATTGATACAGAATATTTCGACAGATTAACCGAAAATATGGTTCATTGCAGTTACAGTGAGAAACAAAAGAGTCTGAATAACGAGAATACACGCCAGAAATACAATAGCATTCAAATGCTTGCCTCTGCATTAAGCGATGAATTAAAATATACGACCAACAAGCAATCAAAAATTGTATCAATAGCCATGGATGCGCCGGCAGCCTCAATTATGGCCGGGCATAAAAGCGGAATAGCACTGTGGATGGATTACAGCTCAGGTAAATGGACAAGTTCGGCTTATTTTAACGATAGTTTGCCCAAATGGCTCGATGCTTTTAACCAAAAAAATTTGGCTGATATTTATCTCAATAAACAATGGACAAGCTTGCTTTCGCTAGAAAAATACACAGAAAGCTTGGCAGATAATGATGAATATGAAAGAGGATTCGGTCGATTTCACAAAGAATTTCCGTATGATTTGTCGAAAATAAGCCTGGGAAAAGATAAATATGCTATTTTAAATGAAACCCCTTTTGGCATAAGCTTTTCGAAAGATTTGGCCATTCAGGCCATCATTGAAGAAAATATGGGAAAAGATGAAATCCCTGATTTGCTTTATCTATCCATTACATCGGGCGAAGGAATTTCGGCACGTTTTCATCCATTATCGGTGGAAACGGAAGATTTTTTTCTGAGATTGGATCAGGAAATTGCGCATTTAATCACCTTTATCGAGTCGGAAATAGGCATTGAAAATACCTTAATATTTCTTACCGGAACGCATGGAATGGCTCTTCCGCCCGAATATATGGCAAAACAAGGCTTTGATGTGGACTATTTTGACCCATCGAAGATTATTGGTATACTAACAAGCTATTTAAAAGCTATTTACGGGAAAGGCGACTGGATACAATATTACAATCATCAGCAAATGTATCTAAACAGGGAATTAATAAGAAAAAGTGGTTTCAGTTTAGGCGATTTTCAACAAAGTATCACCGATTTTCTTGTTCAGGTATCAGGCATTTCGCAAGCGGTTGGTTCACTATCGCTCGAGAATGGTTCAGCCACTGGCGAATATTTTAGGAACCTACAAAATTCTTATCACCAAAAACGTTCTGCCGACATTTTTATCAATTTATCGCCAGGATGGGTTGAAAGACCTTATTTCAAAGATGAACAAAGAATGTATGCCCATAATTCAAGCTATATGTACAACGCCCATATACCGCTAATCTGGTATGGATGGAAAATCAAGCGCAAAAAAATTAATTCGCTTTCGCAGCCCATAGACATAGCTCCAACAATAGCCAATTTCTTAATGCTATCACAACCCAATGCCAGTCAGGGTACTCCACTAAATGATATCATCTTACAAGAAAAACCAAAATAAATGAATTGCACTCAAAAATGCTATTTTTCGCTACTTTTCATAACTTTACTATTTTCGGAAAGTATTTTTTCGCAAGAATGGAACTGGATTTATTATGCAGATAAAACAGGCAGTAGCTTCAATCCCACAGAATATTTCGATATCAAAGCCATTGAAAGGCGAATAAATACGGGCATAAGTTTAATAGACAGTAGCGATTTTCCAATAAATGAGCAATATATCAAGATTATTACAGAAAATACTGACTCAAGCCTTTATCATTCAAGATGGCTAAATGCTAGTGCTGTATTAATAACCAAGGCACAAGCAGATTATTTAAAAACTTTGCCATTTGTAAAAAAAATTGCTCCAATAGCGGTATTCGCAAATCCTTGTCAGAATGAATACGACACAACGCTCTCGGCAATAGATAAATCAATATTAAATAAACAGTTAAACAATATGGAGGGGTCTATCTTTTCCTCAGGACAAATCTGTGGAACGGGTATTAGAATAGCAATATTCGATACAGGATTTCCATTTTTAAATGATATTCCAGTATTTGAGCATCTTGTAAAGAATAAAAGAATTATTAAAACCTACGATTTTGCCAAAAATAAGGAATTGGTATACGATTTTAACCCCCATGGAACCTCGGTTTTGTCTTGTATAACAGGCAAAATTGGGAGTATACGGCTAGGATTAGCTACTGATGCCGAATTTTTACTGGCAAGAACAGAAACAAACCGCGAAATTGCCCAGGAGGAAGTCTATTGGGTAGCTGCCTTAGAGTGGGCCGATAAAAATGGTGCGCAAATAGTAAATAGTTCACTTGGTTACACTTATCACAGATATTTTCCGGAAGAAATGGACGGAAAAACCAGCGTAGTTGCCCAAGCTGCGCAAATAGCCGCACGCAAGGGTATACTTATTGTAAATTCTATGGGAAACGACGGAAATAACGAATGGAAAGTTCTAGCCACGCCTGCCGATGCCGACAGTATTTTAAGCGTTGGAGCGGTAGAAGCTGCAAGTATGTTACATAGTAATTTCAGTTCGTTTGGCCCCACTGCCGATTTTCGGTTAAAACCAAATATTGTGGCCAACGGTAAAGTAGTTGCTGCCGGAACTAAATCACTACAAACACTTTCGGGAACAAGTTTTGCAGCACCTTTAATAACAGGTTTTGCAGCCTGCGTTTGGCAACTGTTTCCGCATTATTCAAACATGGATATCATCAACGAAATACAAAAATCCGCATCGCTCTACCCCTATTTCGATTATGCTCATGGATACGGCATTCCAAAAGCAGGCTACTTTTTTGGGGAAAAGAATCCCCATCCCAAAGAAAGCTTCCAAATTGAAATTCAAGATCAAAAAATATACTTGATTTTTAGTTCTACGCAAAATTTTAAAGGTATAGGCTCTAATTATCTATACTTTCATCTGGCCGACGAAAATAATAAAATAATAGAATACTGGGTGGTTGAATTAGAAAACACTTCACAATACCAACTACCGATCGAAAAAATTGATGATAATCAAAATATTAGAGTATTTTTCAGAGGAACAATGAAAACGATAAATAAAATCGACTTATGAAATCCATTAAACATATTAGCATTGTTTTAGCAGTAATGCTATTTTCAGCACCTATTCGAGCTCAAAAAATAGTTATAAACGAGAAAACCGGTAGCTTATTTGAACAAAAAAATGATTTTGGTCCTGCCCAAAAAAGATTTAAACACTTGTATCTGGGTTATGGATTAATGCTGGATAACCCAAATTTTCAAAATATAAGACTCGAAGCCTGGAGGTCGAACAGTATCACCACCGGGTGGCGAACTCAGTATAAAATCTGGAAGTTTTATAGTTTGGGAACTGATTTATTTTACAACTACAGCGATTTTGCCATTAAACAATACGATGGAAAAACTTTTCCGGATTTAGAAATTCATCAAAAAGAAAAGCTAAGTTTTCATAATGCCGGAACAGAAATTTATCAGCGAATTACTTTCTTTAAACGAGGGAAACTCATGGGAACATTTCTCGATGCCGGAATTTATGGAAGCTATGTATTTTTGAGCAAATATACAGAAAAAGACAAATTCGACGAATATAATAATAATGCAAAAATAAGAGTAATTACCTACAGAAGACTAAATTATACAGAGAATTATCAATACGGAGTGCATGCCAGGCTTGGATTTAACAAATGGGCAATTGCCAGTGGATACAGGCTCTCGAATTTACTAAAAAATACGAATGTTTGTCTGCCACCTATCTGGTTCGAATTACAACTTGGATTGCATAAGTAGTTTTTGGTTAAATGTCTTTCACAGAATAACCCTGTTTAAGCAAATTTTGATGTTCCAAAAGTTCACGCAATTTATTTTCATCAATCAAATTAAGATCTTCATTCGCTTGAAAAATATCAATCCCATTCTGTTTCATGATTGCCGATAGTTTTTCGGCTTTATGGTAACCTATATATGGAATCAAGCTTGTGCAAATAGTTGGATGACAGAATAACTGCAAAGCCGATTTTTTTACGTCAACCAAAAGGCCGACAATTAAATTATGCGTTACAGTTTCGTTTGCAGAAATAAGTAAATCAATACTTTGAAGTAAAGCATGACCAATTAGCGGCAAATAAGCATTTAACTCAAAATTACCCATCGCAGCCAAACCCGAAATCAACATATCATTGGCGTATACCTGATGTGCCACACTAATGGCAAATTCTGCAATCACCGGATTTACCTTGCCAGGCATAATGCTGCTGCCCACTTGCTTTTGTGGTATAGAAATGATATTACCCCCAAAATCTGATGCAAAAAGCCTGATATCTGCTACCATTTTTTCCAAATTCACGGCATGAGCCTTCAAAATGGCGTGCACTTCAACAAAAGCATCGAGATTTGATGTTGCATCGAACATATTTTCAGCTCTTGTAATAGGCAAATTTGTAAGTTCGAGCAGTGTTGGCACAATTTGCATGATATAAAAACGCGGTAACGATATTCCATTTCCAATAGCACCACCACCCAAATTAATTAGTTTAATTCTTTCGAATACTTTAGAAACCCGCCACCAATCGCGCGAAAGAGCATCGTTGAAAGCACTAAAAAATGCACCCCACGAAGATGGCACGGCTGCTTGCAACTGTGTATAGGCTATACGAATATCGTTTCTATAGTTTTGTTCAAGATGTTCGATGTTTTTTCGCAAATTGTTTATTTTCTCTTCCAGCAACAACAAATTCTGCATTATTGCAAGTTTAAGAGCCGATGGAATTACATCGTTGGTTGATTGATAAATATTTGCATCTTCGATAGGATCAACTTTTTGGTAATCACCCGGAGATTCGCCCAGAACCTGAAGCGCTCTATTTGCAATTATTTCGTTAATATTTAAATTAATACTCGTACCTGCACCTCCCTGAAGCGGAGGAATAATAAAGTATTGAAAATGTAAACCATTT
The DNA here is from genome assembly GCA_020720625.1 of Acetofilamentum sp. Lineage (GTDB taxonomy): Bacteria > Bacteroidota > Bacteroidia > Bacteroidales > DYOH01 > DYOH01. The sequence continues at coordinate 15,460 of DYOH01000004.1, forward strand.
GCAACTTCCTCTGCCGCCAAAATCAGCGCTGCAATTTTTTTTTGATCCATCAAGTACATTGTTTTTGGAATATTTTTTTCCTTGCTAACGGCTATAAACAACTGTTTATGAGTTAAATAAACAGCTTTCTTAACCAATCCGATGGCTTTATACCAATGTATGGAGAAGTATCCGTCCGATAGAAAATTCTGCCTCGCTCTAAAGGCATTAATTCCATATAAAACATCATCCGGAAGTTCAATTGCACCTAAAAAATCTTTTTCAACTCTCATAAATATTGTATATAAATTGCTAAATTACAAATATCTGATTTAGCGCAAAGCTAAAGTTTTTCGCATCCTAAAAATCAAGATAATCAAACAAATTTAGTTTGTAAATTGATGTTTAAGGAAACTGTCAAAAAAAAACAAATAAATGATTTTTCAAAAAAAAGGATATCATTGAGAAAAACTGCATCAATATTATAATCTGCATTCGTATATTCTCAAAAAAAATGAAATAAAATTTAAAAAAAGAATTTTTCAGGCTTCAAAAAAAATAATCTATCTTTGCAATTTAGAATCAGTTTAAATAAATGGGCAGAATTTTAGCTATCGATTATGGGAAAAAACGCACCGGTTTAGCGGTAACCGATAGTTTACAAATTATCGCCAATAGCCTTACTACAGTTGAAAGTAAAAATATTTACAATTTTCTGGCAGATTATTTATCAAAAGAAAAAACAGATAAAATAATTGTTGGTTATGCTCGCCAAACAAATGGAGATGACTCCGATTCCATGAAATATATTCAACCATTTGTCAACCGGCTTAAAAAATTATATTCCAACATTCCAATCGAATTTTTTGATGAAAGATATACATCCAAAATGGCAGAATTCTCTCTAAGAGAGATGGGACTGGGGAAAAAAATGAAAACTGATAAAGGTTTGGTTGATAAAATGAGCGCAACCATACTTTTACAAAGTTATATGGAATTTAGTAAAAATTTTAGAAACTTAAATACATGATATTACCAATTACAGTATACGGGAATCCGGTACTTCGAAAAGTATGTACCGAAATAAAAAAAGATGACGAAGGAATTCAGGAACTGATACAAAATATGTTTGAAACAATGTATGCCGCTGATGGTGTAGGTTTGGCAGCGCCTCAAATAGACAGAGCCATTCGCTTGTTTGTTATGGATGCAAGCCCAATGGCCGAAGACGACCCTAGTTTAGAAGGTTTTAAACGTGTTTTTATCAATGCAAAAATTATTAGCGAAGAAGGCAAAGAGTGGTCTTTTAACGAAGGCTGCTTAAGTATACCCGGTATTAGAGAAGACGTGATTCGTCCGGAAAAAATTCATATTCAGTATTACGATGAAAATTTTGAATTTCATGATGAATTTTTGGAGGGCATAAAAGCCCGAATTGTGCAGCACGAATATGACCATATTGATGGAATTCTGTTTACAGATAAAATTGCTCCGATTCGTAAACGCCTAATAAAAGGCAAATTAACTGCCATGTCCAAAGGGAAAGTAGATGCTGATTATAAAATTAAGTTTCCACGAAAAAAAATGGCCTGATTAAAAACAAAATAAAAGTTTAAAAAAAAATGCCAAAGTAAAATACTTTGGCATTTTTTTTCTAAATATATAAAGTCTGTTCAAATGCTATAAATGGAATATTATTTCATACTTCATAATCATAATTATCCAATAAAATTTGCCAAGTTGCAGAAATCAGCCATATTTTGCCGAAAACTCCAACCTGGCTTCATTTAGTTAGTATTTCCACTCCGGCAATCTACCAGGAGTATAAGGCGCTTTTGCTTTTTCAAGTTCAGCCTCAATTTGCGGAATCGTATTTTCCATAATTGCTTTAATTTCGTTGTAAACAGGTTTAAAGTTCTTGATTACGATATCGTAAGCATCGGTTTGAACTTTAGTAACAGCCGAAGTAGACTCCCAATGCGGAAGAATAATGCTGCTTAACCTATCGGAAAGAGGCATTATTTGTGGTGGAATTTCTTCCGATGAAGCTTTAGCTTCAGGTCCATCGAGTTTATATTTTATTTCGGTAAGTTGTTTTTCCAGCGCCACAATTTTTTTCATCACATCGGCAGAAACCAAAGGAGAATTTAATGCGGCTTGTTTTAGGTAAGCAGTTTTTTCTGTTAGTTCGCTAGCTACAACCATAGCCCCTTGAACAACCCTTGCTAATTCGCTCACTTTTAACTGAAAATCGACTAATGCTTTTCTGTCGGGAGCCGGAAGTGTAGTATTATTTAAAGATTTAGCTGTAAATTCTATCGGCCCAGCCAATTCTTTGTATTCTTCGTTTACCACCATTGCCATAGAAACCTTATATTTTCCGGGCATTACGAGCATTCCGCCTCTACCACCGCTGGCAGTAGGATTAAATTCTTTTCCTTGCAATCTAACAGGATAAGGAGAAGCGTAACGCAAATCCCAGTTTACACGATTTATTCCGGCAGAGGCAGATTTCGAAATTTTTCTAATCACGTTTCCTTGCTCATCGGTTATGATGAAAACCAAATATGGACTAAGTTCCTTTTCTTGTAATTCGGCTTCTTTCCAAGTAGGCTGCGGAATAGCTTCGCTATTTTTAAAAAGTTCCTTTTCTTTTTCTTTTCTGAGTTGTAATGCCGTTTTGGGGACCTCTTTAACGAAATAGGTAAATGTAGCACCAAATTCGGGGTTTTCGGCATAATAACGTGTAGAGCCTTGTCCGTAGCGAGCTTCGGTCTGAATAAACATCAATGCGTCTTTTACAGGAAACAATTTGGCTTCCACACCTAATTGCGACTCAGAAACTTCTCTCAGTGGGCTATAATCGTCGAGAATGTAAAAACCCCGGCCAAAAGTAGCCAGCACCAAATCGCTTTCGCGTTTTTGTATGGTCATATCAAAAACAGCAATTGTTGGCAATCCGGCTTTAAACTGAATCCAGTTTGCTCCACCATCTACACTAAAATAAGCACCAAATTCGGTTCCGCAGAAGAGCAGATTTTCGTTTTTGAAATCTTGTTCAATGGTATGCACTGTTCCGTTTACCGGTAAGCCATTTGTTATAGCAGTCCATGATTTTCCTTTATCGGTACTTTTGAGTAAATAGGGTTTAAAATCGTCTCTTTTTAAATTACTGAAAGAGGCAAAAACCACATTCTCGTTGAATTTAGAAGGTAAAATATCGCTAACATAGCTAAATTCAGGCACTCCAGGGAAGGAAGATGTTTTTCTCCAACTTGGGTTTGCTTCTGCGGTATTCTCACAAACCTGAATCAAACCATCATCTGTACCTGCATACAGTAGATTTTCTTTCACACTTGATTCGGCCAAAGATACGATAGTGCCATATTGTGAAGAAGATACGTCTTTTGCCACAGCATCAGCCGGCCAATATTTTCCCATCACTTTCCATGTGTTTGTGCGGTCTATGTTTGCTGTAAGGTCTTCGCTGATAACAGTCCATGACTGCCCCCGGTCGTTGGACATAAATACCTTGTTTGCCCCCATATACAGTCTTTGATTATTGAAAGGACTTAATAAGAAAGGCGTATTCCAATTCCATTTGTAGGTAAGTTCGTTTTCGCGGGGCTGAGGTTTAATGTATAAGGACTCGCCACTCTTCTTATCATATCGGTAAATATTTCCGTATTGGTATTCAGAATAAACGATATTGGGGTCTTTGGGGTCAATTTGTTGAAAGAAACCATCGCCACCTATGGTTACAATCCATTCGTCGCTGGCTACACCGGCAGAATTTGTATTTGCAGAAGGCCCACCCATGCTATTATTGTCTTGTGTTCCACCATAAACCCAATAGAATGGTTCGGAATTATCTACAGCCACTCTATAATACTGAGTAACAGGCAAGTTAGAGATAAATCGATAGTTTTCGCCAGCATCGTAGGTAATGTATAATCCACCATCTCCTCCAATAATAAAATTGCCTGTATTTTGGGGATTTATCCACATTGCATGGTCGTCAACATGTCGGCCTTTAAGTCCAATCGCTTTCCATGTTTTACCACCATCGATGGTAACTTGGGTAACTGTTTCGGTAGAATAAATTTTATCGATATCTGTAGGGTCACAATAAATTTCATTGTAATACTGGCCACTAGATGCATAACTGCTCATTTTCGACCATGATTCGCCTCTATCTGTTGAACGGAAAAAACCACCGCTTTTATCCTGAGCTTCAACAATCAGGAAAATGTAATCCGTATTTACAGGAGAAATGGCAATTCCCATACCACCGATATCGTCGGATGGTAAACCTTTCATGATTTTACGCCATGTTTCGCCGCCATCTTCCGATTTATAAACAGCAGATTCTGGTCCACCACCAATTTTTGTATGGAAATGGCGACGACGTTGCTCGCTTGTAGCATACATAATGTTTGGGTTTTTGTGGTCGATTATCACATTGTTTACGCCAGTATTTTCGCTTATTTCGAGTACTTTTTTCCAGGTTTTTCCACCATCGGTAGTTTTATACAGTCCCCTATCGCCACCTGGGCCCCATACTGAACCTTCTGCAGCCACTAAAACGGTATTTGTATTTTCGGGATGAATGGCTATCATACCAATCTGGCGCGATTCTTTTAATCCCAGATTTTGCCAACTTTTACCGCCATCCACACTTTTATAAACGCCATCGCCATAGCCCAAAGCACGTTGGTGATTGTTTTCGCCTGTACCGAGCCATATCACATTGGCATTTTTTGGATCCATGGCTAAAGCGCCTATGGAGTATGCTCCGTAATTATCGAAAATGGGAGAAAAAGTATGTCCGTTGTTGGTGGTTTTCCATACATTTCCACTGGCAACGCCAACATACCAGATACTAGTATTATTGGGGTCTACCAAAATATCGGCAATTCTGCCACTGGTAAATGCCGGCCCTATGCTTCTAAACTTAAGTCCCCCAAAAGTGCCCGATTCCATTACAGATTTGGGCTTTTCCGGAGTAGCTTCCGGTTTCTTCTTCTGGGCCAATAGCAAAGTAGTATTGCCAGCCATAAACAGAAGAATCAATAAATAAATAATTTCTTTAGATAAATGTTTTTTCATATCGTTAATCTTTAAAAAGGAAAGGTATCAATATATTTTGTGATTAGAAAGATTTTTAGGATGTTTTACCATTTTTGAATGACAAAAAGCAGAAAATTATAAGAATAATCAAAATAATGCATCAATAAAACAAAAATTACTGTTGATTTAGACTGTTCAGGAACCTATACTCTGCTAGTACAAACAAAATTTCGTCGTAGCTGCAATAGTTGGGCTCCAAATTTTCAATAATTGGTTTTGCCGACAAAGTATTAAGTTGTTCTCTCAAGACCAAAATCTTATCTATCTTCTCCTTACTCACTAATTCTTTGGCACTTATTTCTCCTTGAGCGATATACTCACGCAAATGCTTGTTTATGGTGCTCAGCGCTAAAACTCTGTTACTAGCAATCTCACTTGGAGAAAGGCCCTCACGAAACATATTATAAGTAAGTACTTTGGTGGGAATTTTCTCTTTCTTATCCTGGCCATCCCATTTTTTAGTTTCGGTAATTGCATCGCCTTCTATCCCAATCATCTGAACTTGTAAGTTTTTATCCAGAGATTTATTTTGCATAACACTTTCAATAATTGCTAAAGCTTTCTCAAATTTTTGTAACTGCATATTAAAAACCAAATCGATGGTTTTTAATTCTTTAATATAAGCTTTAGTGCCCGTTTCGGATTTCACTCTGTTTATTTGATCCAGTATCAAACCCGAAAAATTGGCAAAAATAGGCTTGAAATAGTCAATCGCAGATTTAGTTCTCAAATTCAGCATTTCCATTCGAACATCGGCAGGAGAAACGCGTATTTTTTTTATTTGTAGCTTGAATTTATCTGCCACCTCAAGCTGCTGAATTAAATTACTTTTTAAGGCACTTGCCCATTTTTTAAAACTTTGCTTTTTTGATTTTGTTTCGTCTTTATCGTAAGAGTTTATGTGCGCTTGCCATTCGTCGACCAAAGCTTGAAAAGAAAATGTAGATTCAACAAAATCAAAAGCATATACTTTATTGGCTTCCTGATAGGCCATCTCCAATTCTGTGGAGTCTTGCTTAGATTCGGAGAAACTTAAAATTTCGGGTTCTATGCTCAAATTGCTGAAAGAAACGGGGCTTTTAAGTATAAGTCCGTTGAGCGATGTAAGTCGGCTAAGCGCCACATATACTTGCCCTTGAGCAAAAGAATCGTTAATATCTATAATCGCTTTTTGAAAAGTAAGACCCTGGCTTTTATGAACGGTAATTGCCCAAGCCAGTTTTAAGGGGAAATGCGCAAAAGTACCAATTATTTCTTCTTCAATCTCACCGGTTTGATTGTTTATTGAGTATCGTTTATTTTCCCAGGTATATCGCTCTACGTAAACAGACTCGGCCGAATCGTCAAATTCCACTTCAATTTCGTTGTCGCTAAGAGAAGCCACATGACCAATTTTACCGTTAAAAAATTGTTGCTTTCCAGATGGGTCGTTCTTAATAAACATAACCTGAGCGCCCTTTTTTAGGGATAATACTTTATCCACAGGATATGCATTCTCAAAGAAATCGCGTTTTACCTGAGCCTCGAAATGGAATAATTTAGCTTTTAATTTTTGCAGTTCTTGTGCGTTTATTTTATCGGCTTTGTAATTGTGTGTAGTAAGCTGTATTACCCCTTTGGTATCATTTTCAACAAGTTCCGGTTTATAATATTTATTTAAAGCCTGTATATCTAACGACGAAACTTTGTTTTCACGGAAATGATTAAGTATATCAATAAAGTATTGATCCGATTGTCGAAAAACTTTATCAAATTCAATATGAACTAATTTAACTTGCTGTATGGCAATAGCTTCGAAGAAAAAACCGGTTTTATAAAACCTGGCAAGCAATTCCTTTTCGGGTCTTTTAATCACCGGAGGCAATTGAAATAAGTCTCCGATAAACAAAATCTGTACGCCCCCAAATACCTGATTTTTATTCTTTCGCACTGTTCTAAGCACCAAATCGATAGCATCGAGCATATCTGCCCTGAGCATACTCACTTCATCAATAATAAGCAACTCCATTTCGCGAATAAGCGCCCTTTTGGAGTTGTGCATGTGAAAAGATTTTAGAAAGGATTTGGGTGTCGAAAACGAAACATCAGATGGAATATAGTCGAAATTAATATCAACTGGAACAAAAGAGCCAAAAGGTAATTGAAATAAGGAATGTAAAGTAACTCCCCCTGCATTTATTGCTGCAATACCTGTTGGAGCTGCCAACATTACTTTTTTGTGTGTAGTTTTAATCAGTTTTTTCAAGAATGTAGTTTTCCCTGTGCCAGCTTTCCCTGTAAGAAAAATACACTGATTTGTACTGTTTACAAACCTTTCGGTTAAAAGAGATAGCGGAGTTTCTTCAAGCTTCATTGCTGCAATTAATCTGATTAAATTTTTAAAAAAACATCAACAAAAAATCTAAAGTCTTTACTATTGCAATAAAATCAAGGCTTTAGATTTTAGTAATTTAGTTAATTTTATAAGACATTACGCGATGGTCGAAAAAAGTAGGCACATATAGTGTTTTTGTTTGATGATTAAAATCAATGTCGGCGGCATTAATGTTATCGGCTGAAGTATCGAAAATGAGTGTTGATTCTTTTCCTGGCTCAATCAAATGCACAGCACCCGACCAATCGGAAACTAAAAATTGTTCGTTCCGAACCCATTCCAAACCATCAATTCCCCCAAGATGTTCAATAAACAACGTAGCTTTTCCGGATTCTTGAATCTTATAAACCCCGCTTGCACATCCGGCAAGTAAATGGTCATTATAAAAGTACAAACCATTCACATTTTTTAGGGCAGTATCTTGCCAAAAAACACTTAAAACACCATTCTGCAAAAGATGAATTGTAGATTTGGCCATATCCGAAACAAAAACACGTTTGGTGGTCTCATCCACATCAATATCATTTAAAAAACGTGCATTTTGAACCTTAAAGCGATTCAGTATTTTAGCTTCGGAAAGGCTAATTTCCACTATTTCGTCGATATTTGTAACAAATAGACTATTCCCCAAAATGCCCATTCCTTTGGGAGCATCCAGTCCATCAACAAAATGCAAATTTTTTATGCTCCCGTCGGCAGCCAGTTCCGAAATAAATCCATTAGCATCCTTGTCCGAAGGATTTCCGTTGATGTTGGCAACAAAAATGCGGTTTGCTTTAGCATCGTATTTTACCGATTCGGGCACACGAAGCAGCGTGTCTGTTTCCCAAACTTTTTCGAATAAACCCAATGCACTAAGTTGCTCTTTTTGCTTTGGCTCAGCGGGTTTGGAATTACAGGCTGCGAAAGCAAACAGCAAAAAAGCAAAGAATATTAATCCATTTCTCATTGTTCAGTTCATTTTTGTGGTTAATTGAAAAACGAAACTAACCAAAAAAAATGAAAAAATGCAATAGATATCAATATTTATCGTGGGAACTTAAAAAAACCGAAAAACTAAAATTTCGCGGCGCTAAAGGATATCCGGGCATTTGCTCTGCTTTATAATTCAGAATATTATTTATTCCGAAGGAAAAATTAAGATTAAATCTTTGAAAATCAACAGACCTAACAAATTGTGCTGTAAGATAATGTAATGGCAGCAAATAGTTTTCCTCGTATATGAATCTTTTCCCGGAAAATTGGTAATTTACAGATAATTTGCTCTTTTTTATACCAAAATCAGCATTGGAAGAGAAATGGTGCTTTGGAATAAACCTTTGAAAAAAAATCTCGTTGTTTTCTAAGACCAGAGAATGAGAAAAACGATAAAGCAAAGAAAAATGAAACTGATATTTGGCTTTAGACCAATCATAAGTAAACTCGTTTTCTATTCCTTTTGAATTTATCTGTTGATAATTCACAGGCTTCCACAAACCATTATCAGATGGAATCCAGGTAATTTGCTGCTCGATTTTGGATAAATAGGCAGTAATTTCGATGTGAAAATTATTGTTTGAAAAAAGTTGTGCCATTTCGGTACTAAAACCACTCTCAGGCAACAAATCCGGATTTCCCAGAGGCTGCCAAAATAAATCGTTGAAAGTTGGCAATCTAAAATTTCGGGATACAGAAAATTTGGTAAACCAATTTAACCAATCAAGATTTCTAAATTCAATTCCGAACGAAGGTTGAAAAGGTAGTTTAATCGCAAACAAAAAGCTTTCCTTTAGTAATATATAGCTTTTTAGCCGAGATTTATATTGCCAGTTAATTCCGGTAAAAATGGATGAAATAAGCTGATTTTGCTCACCAGAATAATTGTTGCTTTTTACACTTACATATTCAGCTGCCATACCTGCAATAAACTGTAAATCATCAGTAAAAGAGAAAAACAAATGCGTTTTATTTTGCCACGAAAGGCTTTTGTTTATAGAATTAATTTCTGCAAAATTGTTTTTATATTGATAATTGTTTTGCACTATTCCTGTTTGAAAACTAATAATGGCTTTAGAAAAATTCCATTTATAATTTAAATTCATATTATTCAGCAAATTTATTGTAGTTTCGTTATCGACTCCTGCAGCAGGCAAAATGGTATGGTTTGATAAATGCAATAAGTTAATTTCGAAAAAATGTTCCTTTTGTTTGAAATAAATATTTTGCTGCACAATATTCTTTTTAAAACGGCTAAAGCGATATTGGTTTGCAATATCGGCTTTATTAAACTGTGATGACGAAAAATAAGTTGCTGAACTTATATTATTGAATTTAAAATCCAAAGAAGCCAAAAAATTTTTATCGGCAAAAGAACCAGAAGAAAATCCGACCCGCATTTTGTGCTGACTATGCCAATCGGGTCTGTTTTCGAGTGAGATAGTTCCGGCAACTCCCCCCATGCTTTCGGCTTGCGATGAAGATGCCGGCATAATGCGAATTTCGTTAGCCACAGCCAATGGCAGCAAGGCCAAATCTGCCTGCCCCAACATGGGCGAATTAATGCGCAAACCATTCCACAAAACTTCTGTTTGAGCAGCATTTCCACCTCTCATGGCCAAACTGGCTATTCCGCCAAATCCATAGTTTTTTATGTACAATCCCCCGCGGCTTTTCAATAGTTCGTCTATCGATTGGGATGAATTTTGAATAAATGAATCAGCTGAAAATACAAACGACTTAAAACCAAATGTTTGTAATCGGTTTTCCAGAATTTCAATTTCGTCAATTTCCACGCTGTCCGATAACATCATTTGTGCTTTGGCAGCGATATTAATAAAGAGAAAACACAGGCTTAGTACGAAATATTTTGCCACGATCGTCATAAATAAAATCAATTAATAAAGTTTGTACGACGGAACTCGCTCAAAATAATAGATGCAGCCATTGAAACATTTAATGAATCGACTTTAGCGCTACCAAGCGGAAAATCGGGAATAGAAATTGGGTGCGAAACATAGGTCAGAAGCTCGTTACTAATTCCTTTTCCTTCGTTTCCAAGCAAAATTATACCGTTTGATTTAATTTTAGATTGATAAATATTCTGTCCATTCATGAGAGCACCATAAACAGGACATTGCTGCCAATATTTCTTCAAATAATCCACTAGTGGGATATAATGCAAATTTACAAAAGCTATTGCCCCCATAGAGGCTTGCACAACTTTAGGGTTGTAAACATCGGCACATGTTTCAGAGCATACAATTTCCGAAATTCCGAACCAATGCGCCAAACGAACAATAGTACCCAAATTTCCTGGATCCTGTATACCGTCGAGAGCTATAACAAACTGATTTATTGGCTCGGGGTGCGGCAAATCTTCAGGAATTTTTAGCAAAGCCAATACCCCTTGTGGATGTTCGAGAAAAGAAATTTTTTGAAAATCACTTTCATCAAGCAACATTGTTTTCTCCGAAAATGCAGCAAATTGACTACTATATTCTTGATTAACAAACAATTCTACTAATTCGAACGTTCCACCTAAAATATCTTTAACCAATTTTGGACTTTCGGCCACAAACAAATTATTTTGCTTGCGGTATTTTTTTTGCGCTAAAGATTTAATTAATTTGATAGTCGATTTTGAAATCATAAATTTGGCAAAAAATTGGGTCAAATATAGTCAATCTGTAACCAATAGTCTAAAAAAATGCGCAGCATATTCAAATATTTACTGTTTCTGGGTGGTATAGCATTGTTGATGAGCTCATGCTATCCGGTACAATTTATGGCCGAAGACGAACATTTGCTGCATTCTTATACTATCGAATTCAAAGAAGAGCCTGTAAAAGACCTTGATGGGGTAAACGACTATATTTATCAAAAACCCAACAGAACGATTCTTGGATTTATAAAGTTTTATTTGGGGATGTATGCCATTTTTGAAATGGGAAGTTTCGAAAAAGATTGTGGCTCATATATCGAAGCCCACGAAAGACAGTTCGTTTTGGATGAATTGCGCAAGCAACGTGGCGAGAAAACATTTAAAGATAAATTAGCAAGCATTAAAAAAGAACCAAAAGATTGGATAAAAACAGAGGCCTGTAAAACAAGACAATGGTTTATGAAAACCATGGGCGAAGAACCCGTGATTTACGATAAAACGAAAATAGGAAAATCAAAAGAAGCTATAAGACTATATCTCAATAACGAAGGTTTCTACAGAGCCACAGTAGATACGCTCGTAAATTACAAATCCAGAAAAAGGGCAGTTGTAACTTATTCGGTTACACTCAATCAACCGTACTATCTCAAAACCATAAGTTTTGCTGCGAATAATAAAACCATGGACTCGCTCATTGAGCTAAACAAAAGTAAAACAAAGCTAAAAAGTGGTCAGATTTTCGATTTGGACGACTTAAAACAAGAGAGAGAAAGGTTAAGCCGGATTTTTTCGGATAACGGATATTATAAGTTTTCCACAGATTATATTGTTTATAAAGCAGATACAGGTTTCGAGAATGGAAAATACTACGTGAACCTTAGATTAGAAGTACTTAAGAAAAAAGAGCAGATAAAAATTGGAGAATACTACAAAATGGAAGATAAAGAGCATCAAAGATTTATCATCCGAAAAATTTATATCAATCCTGACTATGATTTAAGAGCATCTATCAACTCAACAATCAATAACAGCGACACAATACCATACGAAAATTATCGCTTTATCTTTCAAAACGAATTTGTATCGGCACAATATAACGACCCCGAATTTTTACTTAAAACCATGGCCATAAAGCCGGAAAAATTAATCAAAAATATTTACCTAAAAGATAGTATAAATAGTCTTTACCGAATCGGAAATATTGAACAAACCTATAAGCATCTAAACTCGCTGCGAATTTTTAGATTAAATACGATTGATTTTGCACCGGTAAAACAAAAAAACGAAAAGAAAGAATTTCAGGAACTAGATGCGTATGTATTACTTAAACCAGCAACTCCACAAGCATTTACAGTTGAATTAGAAGGTAGTAATTTTTCGACAAACTTTGGCATTGCCGGAAATTTTCTTTACGAGCATCGCAATGTATTGCGCTCAGCCACAAAATTTTCAATGAAAATAAAAGGAGCCAGAGAAAAACGACTCGATGTTTTAGATGATAACTTAAAATCTTTTAATGCACAGGAATATCAAACAGAATTTCGATTTACTTTTCCACAGCTATCGCCCGATTTTTTGCTCAGAACAAGAACTGAGCAATTCCGAAGGGTATATAACCCCAAAACAAGCATTTCGTTTTCCTATTTGTACAGGCAACACCCCAATTATACCCTGGATAATATTAGTATTTTATACGGATACTACTGGTTGAAAGGCGACGAAATTACCCATTACTTTAATCCCTTTGAACTTAGCAGGGTTACGCTTACCAATATCAGCGATGATTTTAGAGAGTTTCTAAACCTTAACCCGCAATTACAGGCCAGCTACGAAGACCATTTTATTTCGGAAATAAACTACGCTATTGTATATAACCCTATTAATCAGCAGCGTAGAAAAAGATTTCAGTATATACGCTTTTCGGTTGAAAGTGCCGGAAATACTTTGGGTTTATATAATATGCTCGAAGGCAGCCCAAAACCCGAAGGAGGCTATACGATATTTAATAAACCATTTGCGCAATTCCTAAAATTTGATTTCGATTATCGATATTTTATCAACATAAATAAAAGAAATAAACTTGCACTAAGAAGTTACTCAGCAGTAGGATATGCCTTTGGAAACAGCACAAGTATGCCATTTGGCAAAAAATTCTACAGTGGCGGAGCCAACAGCCTAAGAGCATGGCAAATAAGATCATTAGGGCCGGGAGCATATCGCGATACTATTAGCTTAATACCCAATCAAACAGGCGACATTAGACTGGAATTGAATATGGAATACCGCACCAAACTTTTTTGGATGCTGGAATCGGCCGTATTTTTAGATATGGGAAACATCTGGAATATGTACAAAAGCGAGCAAGTTCCGAATGGCCATTTTCTGCTCAAAGAATTTTATAAGCAATTTGCTGTAGGAACAGGATTTGGGCTACGATTCGATTTCTCGTTTTTCATTTTCAGAGCCGACATTGGACTAAAATTACGAGACCCATCGCTTGCAGATGGCAATAAATGGATCTTTAGCCAACGATTTTTTAATAAAGATGATTTAAACGTGAGCTTAAGCATAGGATATCCATTCTAAAAGGATTCTATTTTAGCCCTTGTAAATTTACAAGCTTTTAACAAATATTGATGTCAATTAGAGTTTTATTTATACATTTGCCGGTAAATTAAAATGAAAAGCTATGAGTTGGTTTTCGCGTCTTACCAAAGGTGTTCAAACAGATACAAAGGATAAAAAAGAGATTAAAGAGGGCTTGTGGTACAAATGCCCTAAATGTAAACAAATTGTAACTAGCGAAGAACACAAGCAAAATCTATATGTTTGCAACGGCTGTGGTCACCACGAAAGAATATCTTCGAAAGAATACTTTAAAATTCTTTACGATAACGACGATTACGATGAATTATTTTCCAAAATAAAATCGGCCGATCCACTTCAATTTAAAGACACAAAAAAATATACCGATAGATTAAAGCAAAGCTACGAAAACACTAGGCTTAACGATGCCATAACTACAGTAATCGGAAAAATTAATGAAATGGACTTGGCAACCGCTTCTATGAATTTTGAATTTATTGGTGGTTCAATGGGGTCGGTTGTAGGAGAAAAAATCTCTCGACTAATTGATTATTGCATTGAACATAAAACACCTCTGCTGATAATATCCAAATCGGGAGGTGCCCGCATGATGGAGGCCGGGCACTCGCTTATGCAGATGGCCAAAACATCGGCCAAATTACGCTTACTCGGCCAAGCCGGCTTACCCTTTATTTCGCTAATGACCGATCCAACCACAGGTGGTGTAACTGCATCTTTTGCCATGCTGGGCGATTTAAATATTGCTGAACCCGATGCCTTAATCGGATTTGCAGGGCCACGTGTTATCAAAGAAACCATTGGGAAAGACCTTCCTGAAGGATTCCAGCGTTCGGAGTTTTTACTCGAACACGGTTTTCTGGATTATATTGTTAAACGACAATATCTTAAAGACACCATATCTAAACAATTAAAATTATTAGCAAATTAGTATGAGTAATATTCCACAAGGTAAAAGAGATAGTTTTGGCAGTTCGTTTGGCGTTTTTGCAGCGGCTGTTGGGTCGGCTGTAGGTTTGGGCAACATTTGGCGTTTCCCTTATATTACCGGGCAAAATGGAGGTGCCGCTTTTTTATTGGTATACTTAGCCATAGTATTGCTCATAGGCATACCTTTAATGCTCTCCGAATTATCCATCGGACGACATGCGCAAAAGAACCCAATTGGTGCTTTTCTGCAGATTGCCCCCGGAAAACCTTGGTTTTTAATTGGTATTGTTGGCGTAGCCGCTGCATTTATGATTTCATCTTTTTATAGCACCGTGGCCGGATGGACTCTGCATTACACCTATCTTTCGGTGCTCGACAAAATAAATACAAGCAATGCTTCTGAATTAGAAACCCTTTTTAATGAGTTTCATACCAGCCAGTTTATGCCCTTGTTTTGGCAATTTGTATTTATGCTGTTTACAGGGCTTATTGTAATTGCAGGTGTTCGCGATGGAATTGAAAAATACACCAAAATTCTGATGCCGCTCTTATTTATTATTCTCATTATTTTAAGCATTAGATCAGTAACTTTAGAAGGAGCAAAAGGCGGATTAGAGTTTTTATTCTATCCCGATTTTTCAAAAATTCATTCTAAAACCGTATTAGATGCCTTAGGTCAGGCTTTTTTTAGTTTAAGTATTGGCATGGGGACACTTATCACTTATGGCTCATATATTCAGAAAAATGCTAATCTATCGAGGATTAGTTTGCAGGTTGCGCTGGCGGATTCGTTTGTAGCAATTTTGGCCGGTATTGCCATTTTTCCCGCCGTATTTGCCTTCGGAATAGCCCCATCATCAGGCCCAGGCCTTGTATTTTTAACCCTTCCGGGCATTTTCGAACAAATGACAGGCGGATATTTTTTCTCTATTCTATTCTTTGTATTATTGGTTATTGCTGCGCTTACATCTAGTGTTTCAATTCTCGAAGTTGTAGTTGCTTATTTAACCGAAGAGCTTAAAATAAAAAGAAAGCAAGCCACCATTTTGGCAACCGCCGGTATTCTTGTTATTGGGTCTTTGGCCACACTCTCTTTTAGCACTTTAAAAGATGCACATATTTTCTCAAAAACCATTTTTGATTTTCTCGACTATGTATCTGCAAATTTGATGCTACCCTTAGGTGGATTTTTTATCGTTATTTTTGTAGGATGGGCTTATGGAAAAAAATTCTTTAGCGCAGAAATTACCAACGATGGCAACTTGGTTGTAAGATTATTTCCTGTATTTAATTTGGTTATAAAATACATTGCTCCCATAGCTATTGCGCTGGTTTTTCTTAACGAACTGGGCATATTGGGTTAATTTTAAGCATACTGGATGAAACTTAGAAACATCATTCGTGAATATTTTACCTTAAATAAGCGAGAGACCAAAGAAATTTTGGTTCTCGCTTTTATTATTTTGTCTACAATCGTTTTTAGTCTGCTTACTGATTTTTTCATCAAAGAAAAACCCATCAATCTATCAACCGCCGATAGTATGGAGATTCAGCAATTTTTGGCAAATCTGGAACAAGGGCAAGAGGAACCCTATTTAAACAGACTCGACCAGTTTATTATAAAAATGTACGATACCATACAATTATTTGAGTTCGACCCTAATACTACTACTTTAAGCGATTTGAAAAAACTCGGTTTAACAGAAAAACAAGCTGGGAATGTAATTTCATATAGAGAGAAAGGCGGGAAATTTTTTGAAAAAGATGATTTCCGAAAGATTTACTCCATTCGACATAAACAATATCAAATATTAGAACCATATATCAAATTAAACATATCAAAACAAATTTCAACATCAAATGCTGTCCAAAATATAGAAAAATTCGCCTTTAACCCAAACACCATTTCAATAGATAGCCTAAAACTGCTTGGTTTAACTGATTACCAAGCCAGAAATGTGATTAATTACCGTGAAAAAGTAAAATCATTTAAAAAGAAAAGCGATTTACAAAAAGTTTATGGTATAGATTCAGCAAAATACTTGAGTTTAGAAAATTACATTAATTTACCAGAAAATATTGATGAAAAGCCAAAAACAAACGAAATAAACCAAATAGAAGCCTCTGAACTTATAAAATTCTTTGAAGTAGAAACCAAATTGGCATTCAGAATAATCAATTTTAGAAATAATTTAGGTGGATTTTTCACCAAGCAACAGTTATTCGAAGTTTATGAAGCAGATAGTATTCAAATTTCGAAATTAATTAACCTCATCTCCATCAATCCGAGTTACATAAAAAAAATAAATATAAACGATTCATCTGCTGTATTAAAACGTCATCCCTACATAAAGTACAAAAATATTAATAGAATAGAACAATACAAGTTACAACACAAAAGATTTAATTCTTTAGAAGAAATTAAAGGCAGCGGCGTTTTCCTTCCTTCGGAGTGGAGCAAAATTCAACCTTACCTAAACATCAAATAATAGGCAAAAAAGCAACTAAAAAATTCAACATTGTTTAATGTTGGCTTAATTTGAACAGGCGCAAAAGGGTTTACTTTTGCTTTGTCAAAAAACTAAATATGCATTTTTTCAGAAGCATTCGCAGCGGAATTATAACCCTTTTTTCAATTCTTGTATTTATTACATTTTTTACCATAATTGCCTTTTTTATTTACGAAAGACAGATTAGAAAAGTAGAAATTAATCTCAATACAATAAACCAGATTAACGAAAGCATAATTAAACTAAGTGCATTGGAACGAGATTTATTCATCTTTGAGGCCATTAATCCAGATTTTTACAAGAATAATTCGGATAACTTTTTACTCGAAAAAAAAATATACTTCAAAAACTTAATTTCGCAGATAAACCTGCTAAAAAATCAATCAAACTTTTTGGGCGAAAAAAACCAAAATGTTTTAACCCTTGAATCAAATTTAGAAAAATACAGGATATTATACGATAGCACTGCATCGGTAATAAAACAAAAGGGCTGGAAAGATTATGGCGTTGAAGGCATAATGCGTTCTTTAATTCACAGCATTGAAAATACCACATGCAAAATAGATATGCGACTGGTGTTGATGATAAGACGACACGAAAAAGACTTTCTATTGAGAAAGCAAGAGCGATATGTAGAGTTATTAATCCAGGTAAACGAGGAACTAAAAGAAAACATCGTACAAAGTTGCTCTGATAAAAATAAAAGAGAAACACTTCTCAACTGGCAATCTGATTACGAAAATGCATTCTTAATGCTTGTTGAATTAGAGAAAAATATTGGATATACCAATATTGATGGATTAAAAGGCGAACTTTCTAAACAAATTGAAACGCTAAATACAAACTTAAAATACTTAAATAGCGAATATTTAAACGAGGCAGAAAAAATAAGAAAACTGGCGCGTGCTTTTATGTTGAGTGTGCTTTTTCTTGCTCTTATTCTCAATATTTTTGTAGTTTCGTTTCTGATAAGAAAACTCGGAAATCCAATAAAAAAGCTTACATTATCGATTATCAATAGCGTAAATAATAATTTTGACAAAAACTTCGAAATTGAAAAAATTCAATCGAACGATGAAATTGGAAAATTATCGGCATCTTTCGAATATATGCTCAAAAACGTGCACGAAAGAACTGATTTGATTATGCAAAAAAATGATCAAATTGAAAAATCATTCGAAGAATTGAAACGATTGAGCAAACTTGGTAGAGAAATTGCTTCAAAATTGGAATCCGATGCTGTAATACAAAAGGCTTTTAAGGCTGTAAATAAATTAATTTCGTTTGATTTTTTCACCGTTGGCCTGATTGACAAAGATGAGCAAAAACTAAATTTTGTGCACTACGAGAAATCTGTTGATTTATTCAGCAGCACCACTTTCAGACAATTATCAGACCATAATAGTCTTACAGTGTATAGTTATATTCATCAAAAAAGAATAATTATAAACGATATTTCATTGGAATATGTTAATTACCTTCAAAATATGCCAAACGATGACGGTGATGAATTGTTTCATTCCCTGATATATTTGCCCCTTACTTATCTGGATACCAAATTGGGAGTTATGATTATCAAAAAAAGAGAAAAATACTTTTTTAGCCAATTTGATTATAACTTACTTAAAAACCTGGCTTTATATATAAGCTTAGCTCTCCAAAACTCCGATACTTATAAAACACTACAAACACAAACAAGCCAAATTGAAAAGCAAAAAAGCGAAATGCAGTTGCAAAACGACCAAATTACGGCCAGTATTAGACAAGCACGAACCATGCAACTTGCCATTTTACCTACAAAAGAACATTTGGAAAAAGGATTCGACTTTTCACTTCTTTACAGACCAAAAGATATTGTTTCGGGCGATTTTTACTGGTTTAAAAAAATTGAGCCTAATGAAACTAATCCGGAAAATGCATGGATTTATGCTGTTGTGGATTGCACCGGACATGGTGTTCCGGGTGCCTTATTAACTCTTATCGGTACCAATTTGCTCGAGGAAATAGTAAACAAAGAACAAAACTATAATCCGGCTTCGATACTAGAAATGATGGACGAACGAATACGAATTATTTTTAAGCAAGAAGAAAATTTTGAAAGTAAAGATGGAATGGATGTGGCCTTATGTAAAATAACACCAAAATCTTTTGACAAATACCATGTAATTTTTTCAGGTGCAAAACGACCATTGTATTTTTTCAAACACAAAACCAATGAAATAGTTTCGATTAAAGGAAGTAGAAGAACCATTGGCGGAACCGCAAAAATATCGAAAGATTACTTTATAAACCAAAGCGCCGAATTAACAAAAGGAGATGTAATATTTTTAACTACAGATGGTTATGTAGATCAGCACGACATAGCCAGAAAAAGATTTGGAACAGGGAAATTCATCAAACTTATAGAAGAAATTGCTCCTTTATCAACCGAAATACAGCATAGGGCAATGGAAAAAATTCTTGAAACCTATATTCAAAACGAAGAACAGCGCGACGATATCACCGTGCTGTCCTTAAAACTCTAATTCTCGTCGCGCATTACAGCCCTGGTTGATAAAAGGCCACATGCAGCATAAATATCTTGCCCGCGCGAGGCCCTGATAGTAGTTAAAATGCCTTTTTGCTTTAGTTCTTGCTGAAAATCGAGCAAACGCCTTTCGTTGGTACTTTTTAATTGCGTAGCCGGAATTTCGTGAAAGCGAATAAGGTTTATTCTGCAGCGCAATCCGTTAAGGATTTTGGCCAATTCTTTTACATGTCTTGGTGTGTCGTTTAAACCTTCGAAAACAATATACTCAAAAGAAACTCGCCTTTGTCGGCCAAAATCGTAGGACCTGATTTCATCAATTACTTCAGCCAAAGGATATTTGCGTTCGACAGGCATCAATGCTTGTCGTTCTTCTTCGAAAGGTGTGTGCAAACTTATGGCCAAATGGGCCTCTGTGCGCTTGAGAAACTCTTTCATTCCCGGAATAATACCAATCGTAGAAACAGTTATTCTTCTGGGACTCATGGCAAAGCCCCAATCGGAAGTGAGCACTTCAATGCTCTTTATTACTTCCTCGGTATTGTCGAAAGGCTCTCCCATGCCCATATATACAATATTAGATATGGATTCGAATTCGGGTAAACTTTTTAGCTGATTAATAATTTCGCCGGAGGTTAGGTTTCCTTGCAAGCCCTGCCTTCCTGTCATACAAAAAATACAGCCCATTTTGCACCCTACCTGCGATGAGACACACAAAGTACTTCTCTCTTTTTCAGGAATATAGGCCGTTTCTATAAATTTTCCGAAAAGGGTAGTGTATAAATATTTTTTTGTTCCGTCCTTAGATTCTTGCACCGATACCGGTTTGGCCAATCCAATATCATATTTTTGAGCTAAAATATCACGATTTTTCTGCGAAATATTGGTCATATCGGCAATTGATGCAATATTTTTTTTATAGAGCCAATCAGCAATTTGCTTGGCAGTAAAACCGGGCAATTGCAGCTCTCCTACCACTTTCTTTAATTCGTCGAATGTTTTTCCGAAAAGAAATTCCTTTTCCGGTTTTTTAGTTAAGTCAATCATTGGGCAATGGTATTAATTTTCTCTTCTACATCTGCAAACACAAATTTCGTTGAAAGTATCTTTAGTTGTTCAATATAAACAGGAGAAAAAGGGGGCAATTTTGCCCTCATTACCTTATTAAACCCAAGTTCTTTCTCTCCATAAGGCACAAGCACCATGTCCATATCGTAAAGCGTTTCCAGATTCTCGTTTACAAAGCTTATTGGCACCAAAACCAAATTATCAATTCCATCTTTTTTTAGTTGAACCATTATTTTGTCGGTCTCCGGGCCAAGCCATTTCTGCCCTTTTATCTGGCTTTGGAAGCTAACGCTATGTTTTAATCCCAATTTTTGAGAAATTAACTGCGCAGATATAGCAATTTGCTGCCCGTAAGTATCACCTTTCTTGATAAAGCTCATGGGAATAGAATGCCCGCTAAAAACCAAATGAGCATCTTTTATGTTGTGTTTATCCAATTCCTGCTGAATAAGTTCTACCCAATGCTGAATAAACTGATTATTATCGTAATAGCATGGCGAATACAGTGCCTTTAATCCGTTTTTTGAGGCCGCAGCAACACTATAATCTATTACAGATTGAAAGGTGGTGATGCTGTAATGCGGATAAAGCGGAAGAATAAAAATTTCTGTAACTCCCTGTTTTTTAAGTTCCTTAATTTTTTGGGGGATATATGGTGGGGAATACGAAAATGCGGTTTCTACTCTAAACCCGCCTAATTGCATGGAAAGCTCTTTGGCAGTATCATTTGTATGCTGAATAATGGGCGTACCCCCAATTAGCATGTATTTGGACCAGGATTTTTTATATCTTACATTGGTTATAATGGCAGCTAAAGCATACCGAAAGACTAGTGGAAAAGGAAGAATGTGGGAGTCTGTAAACATTCTCCACAAAAAATCTTTCATTTCGGCTTTACTAAGGGGGCCACCCATTTGCACCAATACAATAGCTTTATTTTTCATTAATCTTAACGAATCATTTAATTTGAACTAATTTCTAAACCAATTGACTTCAAAAATGCATTATTCCGGGGTTCGCGACCTAAAAATGCCTTCAATAGTTCAAATTCTTCTGCCGTAGAGCCTTTCGAAAGAATAGTATCGGCTAATCTCCTGCCGGTTTCTTTATCCAGCACTCCATTTTCTTCAAATACCGAAAAAATATCTTCCGCAAAAACCAAAGCCCAAAGGTAGCTGTAATACCCAGCAGCATAACCCATTAAGTGTCCAAAGGAAGCTTCAAAATGGGTTCCTTTTATGTATGGATAGTAAGTTATCTGATTTTGCAATTTCTCAACCACTTCGCTAGTGCTTTCTTTATTAGCATCGAACAAATCATGATAGTACATATCCAATTGCCCATAAAAAATTTGTTGCAAAATATGCAAACCTGAACCCACATTTCTGGCAGCCCACATTTTGTCGTATAATTCTTTTGGTAAAATTTCGTTGGTTTGGTAATGCCTTGCAAAAAGTTTCAAAGAATCGAAATTCCATGCCCAATTCTCGAACAATTGCGAAGGTGTTTCCACAAAATCAAGCGCTACTGATGTTCCGGAAATACTTCCCAAAGGCGATTCGGTTAATAAACCATGCAACAAATGGCCAAATTCGTGAAAAAATGTAATTACATCATTGTGTGGCAATAATGAAGGTTTCTCGGCAGATGGTTTCGGAAAATTGGTTACTAATGCTGCCACCGGAATTTGGTACACTTCTTTTAATTGCATTCCGCTTACCAAGGGAAACATAGCGGCATGGTTGTATTTTTTGGGTCGTGGATATAAATCAAGATAAAATCTGCCTTTCAGATTTCCATGTCTAATTACTTCAAAAACCTGAACATCGGAATGCCATGCTTTTTCATTATCAAGCTTATTAAACTTAATATCAAACAATTGCTCACTAATAAACAATAATCCGGAAAGTACATTTTCTAAAGAGAAGTATTGTTTTACAACTTCTTGGTCAACGGCATATTTCTCGCGCATTAGTTTTTCGGTGTAATAGGCCGCATCATAGGTTTCGATGGTTTCTAGTCCACTGATCATTTGTAATTCTGCTAAATCAGATTTGGCTTTCTTTCGCACATCCATTTCCAGCTTTGTTTCAAAAGCCCATACCTTAGAAGCATCTTTGGCCATCTTGTCTTCGATACCGTAATGGGCGTAACTTTTAAAACCTAGCAGTAATGCCTTATTTTTACGCTCTATGAGTACATTTTTTAAAATCTCAGTATTCTTGTCCGCAGCCCGATTATTATACAAAAACTGCAACTTAAAGCGAGCTTCCCGCGAATGCGCATATTTCATAAATGGTTTAAAACTAGGATAATCAAGCGATATTTTATAATTACCATCATCTTGCTTTCTTTCTGCTTTATAATCTTCGGGCAATCCATTAAGCTGGTCTTCTGAAAAAATAAGATAATCCTCGTTTTCTGCAATATTGGTATCAAAAGCCAAACCTAATTCTGAAAGTTTATCTTTAATCACCTTTAATTCATTGCGTTTCTCTTTAGGCAGTGCAAAACCATTTCGTTCAAAATCGCGCAGATTTTTTTCTGTAAATAATTTCTTATAAGAATTTAGTTGCGATGCTTCGGCAGTTTGCGAATATTGCTTCACACTATTATAAATATCCTCGTTAAGACTCAAAGCGTTAGCATATTTGTCGAGCACAGCAATTTGTTTTTGTGCTTCCTCGCGCACATCATCATCCAACAATACATAAGCTAAAAGATAAACTGTAGAAAACACCTGTCCAAAACGACTAAAAAGCTCATCAGTAGCTTTCATGGTGTTTTCAAAAGTTCTTTCTGATGCATTTATCGCCCGTATTTCATCAATTCGCAAGTCGGTTTCACGGATAATCTTTCCCGACTGTTCTTTTAATCCTTCGGCTGTAATATCTCTAAAATCAAATTCCTCGTTTTGTAGTATTTCAATATGCATTTTCCGTTTTTTTTTACATTTTACTAATTTTTCTTATAATGGGCTCTAAACCATTCATTTTAATCTCGAACATAAGCCTAAGCATTTCGCCTAACTCGCCTTTAGGAAATCCTTTTTTCGAGAACCAAACGTAATATGCTTCCGGAATATCTACCAATAGTTTATCTTTGTATTTGCCGAAAGGCATTTTTGTTTTCGATAATTTTAATAAATATGCTCTATCTTCTAGTTTTGAATCCATTTTTTCTTCTTTTGAAAGAGCAAATTTAGATTAATTTTAAATAATGAACAATTTAAAGATACTTAAAAAAACAAGCGAATTCGTTCAGGAAACCTTAAAACAAGCCGAAAAAGGTCACGATTGGTGGCATATTCTCAGGGTAAGAAATATGGCGCTCTTTCTGGCAGAAAAGGAAGGTGGAGATAAAACTATTATTGAACTTGCTGCCTTATTGCACGATATTTCGGATGCCAAATTCAATGGCGGTGATTTATTGAAAGGCCCGCAACTCGCCAGCAGTTTTTTAATCAAATCTGGCTTGGATGATAATTCTGTTTCCAGAATTGAAAGAATAATTGCGCATATTTCGTTCAAAGGTGGTATAAAAAACGAGAAACCCAATTGCATTGAATTTGCCATTGTGCAAGACGCCGATCGCATAGATGCCATTGGAGCAATTGGTATTGCACGCACTTTCCAGTATGGCGGATTTAAAAACAGAGAAATTTACAATCCCGGTATTGCAGTAATGCAATATTCAAATCCGGACGAATACTATCGGAGTACTGCTCCTACGATTAATCATTTTTATGAGAAATTGCTTCTGCTCAAAGATTTAATGAATACCGAAACTGCAAAAAAAATAGCAGCAGAAAGACATCGATTTATGGAGCAATTTCTGAATCAATTTTATTCTGAATGGAATTTTGGCTCCGAAAAAATGGAATAATAAAACAAATTATAACTTATAATAAGCATGTTAAATGATTGACCAATTAAAAAATGCCGCAAAATTAGGCTGCGGCATTTTTTTTATTGATTTATTTCACCAATTTTGAAATTGCTTTAAAATACTCCGAATCTGAGCTGCGAGCTAATTCAAAGAGGATAGACTCATAAGTAGAAATAATTGCTCCTTCTTGACGCATGCGTGAAATTGCCACTGCCTTATCCGAAAGCTTACGCGATGATACACAGTCTTCTATTACTACCGGTTGATAGCCCAAATTTATAAGATCAACAACAGTTTGCAGAACGCATACATGCGTTTCAATTCCGGCAATAATTACATAATGCTTGTTTAATAAACTAAGCTGCAAATCGAACGAGGGGTCGTCGCAGCAACTAAACGCTCTTTTTTCGATATAGCTCGATTCTCCCACAGCAAGTTTAATTGACTCCACTGTGTATCCAAGGCCTTTGGTATATTGCTCCGAAAGTATCAACGGAATGCCCAAAACTTTTAATCCTTCAATCAGAATTTGGGTATTTTTCATCAATTCGTTACTATCGAAAATATGCGGAAACAATTTTTCCTGAATATCAATAATCAAGCCCAGGCTTCTATCTTTTAAAATTCTCATAATAAATATATTTTGCTGATTATCCTATTATTTATTTTGATTCAATTCATAACCAAGAGTCTTTCCTTTCATTTCGGCAGGAATTCCATTTGTCATCCAAACAGGACTTGGGGCATCTTTCAAATATACATCAAAAAATTGCTTTAGTCTGATGCTTAAATCCTTTCTACCAGAACTATTGCCTCTCAAATTATGTGGTTCGCCATTATAACTAAGCATCCACGCCGGTTTATTCAAACGGCGCATGGCCACAAATAATTCAATTCCCTGATACCAAGGCACTGCACCATCCTCGTCGTTATGCATAATAAGCAGCGGAGTTGTAATTTTGGGGACAAAGAAAATAGGGCTGTTTTCTATATATTGAAAAGGTTTTTCCCACAAAGTGCCACCAATACGACTTTGGGTATGTTCGTACTGAAACATTCGGCTCATACCCGACTCCCAGCGTATACCTCCATAGGCGCTTGTCATGTTGGAAACAGGTGCACCAGCGGAAGCAGCAGCAAACATATTGGTTTGAGTAACAATATACGCAACCTGATATCCACCCCAGCTTTGACCTTGCAAACCTAGCCGGTTTTTATCGATATATTGGCGGCTATTAAGCAGTGCCAGGGTGCCACTAAGCACATAATTATAAGCACTCATACCCGGATAACCTTCTTTATAGCGGATATTGGGAATAAAAACCAAATATTCGTTTGACGCATAAAAGGTAAAATTTATAGTCGAACGACTTGGACTTGGAATATAATGATAGTGAATTTCGTCGGAATATAATTCGTAGAAGTATACAATCATTGGATATTTTTTGTTTGGATCAAAATTTTCTGGTTTATATAAAAGCCCTTCTTCCTCCGTTCCGTCGGGTGTTATCCATTTCACCAATTCCACGGTAGCCCAATTGTAGTTTTCCTGCTGAGGGTTTGCAGCCGATATTTTCCGAGGATTTTGCATTTGCAAATTACTTAGCCATACATCCGGATAATCTTTAACTGTTTGCTGCTGAAACAAAATAGCATCAGCATCTTTGGCTTTCTTCCATGTATTTAAAGCAAAATCGCCTTTATACAACTCTTTAGGTGCCGATGGTTTAGATAAACTCAGTTCGTAATATCCGGCTTGCTTTGATGTTTCGTTAAATCCATCCAAATAAATAGTCTCGTTGTTCGTAAAATGCTCTTTTTCTGCATCAAGTCGCATATAATGTAATCGAATTTTATTGTTTCGTCCATAGGAGGCTGTAAGGTTCACTGCCGCAAAATCTTTTTCAGCATTTATTTTCCAAATATCAAAACGGTCGTATATAAGCACAAATTTTCCGTTCTCTTCCCAACCTGCAAATCCATAAGGAGATGCCAGCATGGGCATATCATTATACTCGTCGTGAAAGGCCACATCGATTTTGGCAGTAAGATTATGTAAGCTATTGGTTAGTAAGTTTTTTACATACCACTCTTGCTCCAGATAATTAAAAAACAACAATTTATCACCATTTGGGGATAAGGATGCCCAGCTAGGCTGAGCTTCGAGAATTAACAGGCGCTCACCTGTATTTACATCAATTCGATAAAAATCTCTGCGCGAGGGCGATTCCCAGGAAGATGCTTTTTGATACTTGATATCAGAAGATGCCAAAAAATAATTCTGATTGGCTTTAAACCCTGTTTGAATATCTTCAATATCTTTATCTGCAAGTAAAACGAGCTTCTGCTTTTCTACAATAAAGGTGGCTAAATAAGTTTTGTTCTTCTCTTTCTTTAATTGAGCTTTTTGCTGTGGCTGAAGTAAATAATCTGTCCACGACCATAAATCGAGCTGCACTTTTTCTTCCGCAAGCATAGTATCTTCAGGCTCTTGTTCGGGTCTAATAGATGCTCCAAAAAATAATTTCTTATCGTTTTCCGAGAAAAAGATTGTTCCGTGCTCAGAAACAGTCCATTTTTTTGGCAATTCGGTACTTAATGTATCCACAATCTTTTTCAATACATTTTTTGCGCCATCCCAAAAATAGAGCGAATAGGTTTTTTCTTTAACTGTGTCGGCACTAAAGATAAATGCCAATTGCTTGCCCAAATGGTCGAATTCCACTTTTTTAACAAGTCCCTCCTGCTGAAAAATACTATCTATTCTGGATGTTTTGGTATTAAATATATAAACAGTAGATTTAAGCAAAGAATCGTTCTGTATTTTCACAAAAGCAATTGCCGAGCCATTATCAGCCATATCTGCTTCCGAAATTTGCTGATAAACAAACTGATTATTTGTAATGGGATTTAACAATGATAAATGGCTGG
Organism: Acetofilamentum sp.; assembly: GCA_020720625.1. Taxonomy (GTDB): domain Bacteria; phylum Bacteroidota; class Bacteroidia; order Bacteroidales; family DYOH01; genus DYOH01. Next base: position 43,041 of record DYOH01000004.1, read on the forward strand.
TTTTGGGTGCATTTTTATCTTTAACTTCCACTTTCTTTTTCTTTATTTCGGCGGTAGCAGCAGAGTCCGGCTTTTCTTCTTTCTTTTCTGCTTCATCGTACAAAAAAAACATCCAATCCGATTCTTTTTTAGCGATTTGGAATGATTTTAATCCTGCAAATTTTACTTGTTGTTGATTTGCCAAAATAATAATGCCAATTGAATCTTTAGGCAATTTCTCACTTTTTACTTTTTTAAGCTTTAGTTGGCGAACAGAATCAGCGTCGGGTTGAATTCTAAAGACCACAAAGTTATTATTCGGACTAAATTGAGCATATCTGGCTCTGGGAAAAACATGTTTCTGTTTCTTTTGAGCATCAAAAATCTCTAATTCTGAATTACCTTTAAATGGAACTAATTCGTAGCTTAAAAAAATGCCATTATTTGAAATTTCGGTATTGCTAACGCTCTGCCATTGGTCGTATACCGAAAAGTCGAGTGTTTTTTTCTCATTTTGTGTAAATACTATCGTGGGTAGAAATAATAGGAAAATGGATAGTAGTTTTTTCATAAAATTTGATTTTTAGTGTGCTTATTTAAAATTGTTTCTTTAAACAGTTTAGCTAATATAGGTATTATAAATATTCCTGCAAAAGTTATTTACATTGTTTTCAACTTAATAATAAATGCAACGCTTAACTCGAAATAATAAAATTATAAATACCTTAGTGAAATCATATATCAAAATTTAATCCAAATGAGTATAATATTCTTTTGAAAAAAACAGTTTTTATATTGTGGCAGAACCTAAAAAAAATGAGAATATAACAAAACTTAACTATAAAATTAATTATAAACTAATTACACAAATATGCGGAACAAAATCGTTAAGGTTCTAATATTTAGCCTGATTTTCCCAATGGCCTTACATGCGCAAATTAATTTCTCGCAAGAAAATATGAGCGTAATTCAATCCAAAGCATTATCAGAAAAAAAACTAATTTTTATTTTTGCTTACACGCCATCGAATAGTACATCCAGATTCATGACCAACAATGTGCTTAACGACGAGGTGCTAGGTCTTTTTTACAATCAGGCATTTATTTGCACCAATATAAATTTGGAATCGGAAGAAGGAAAAGTGCTAAAACAACTTTATAACATACAACAATATCCAAGTTTATTGTTTATTAAAGATAATGGCGAATTGTTTTACAAACACAATGGTTCCATTGGAGTAGCCGACCTCATGGATTTAGGACAACAAGTTTTGAATGCATTTAAAGTTAATAAACCCATTTATCAACAAAACTACAATCAAAAGTTTGAAGTGTTAAATACAGACGGAAGATTTACACTTGGAGCTCAAGGACAAAGGCTTATGTATGGCTATCCGTATCCTAACTCTACATCATACTTTGTGGTACGGGTAAATAAAAAATTTGCCAGCAACGCGCCTCGTTTTCAATTAGGTAATCCTTTTCAACTACACGAAATTCCTAATTATGGTCTTGGTTTTTGGCGCAAATTCAAAAGCATCTTCAATTATTTTCTAAGGAGTAAAAATATTTATAATCAAAATGTTTACAAAAACGTTCATTACCTAAAGGACACCTTATTAATCGAATTCAATAACCATCTCTCCCTTTCGTCAAATATTAGCTATGATTTTGAAAATGTTAGCATTACACAAAAGCTTATTCCGCTCAATAGTCAGATGCTCGAACTAGCGCCAGATGATACTGCATCGTACTACAAAATACATTATACTTTTGAAAACAAAGGAAATACGCAGGTAAATTTTGGCCTATTATCCTTATTCGACACCATGATTGACGACAATGATGCAGCCAAGATGGATGCTTTCAAAGATGCAGAATTAAAAAATGGCGAAAAAATATCGCTAAAAAATAAACAACTCAGAGGCAAACAGGTTATATACAATAATGCGGATATACCAGAAAGAGTGCTTGTATATAGAACTACGGCCAAAAGAACAAACGATTTAACCGGCGATTTTCATTTTATCAATCCTCCGGACGAACTTCACATTGGGTCGTGGCCATTATATTATAGTGTTCTTTGGAATACGCCAATGAAATACGATGGACAAAAATATTTCGATAGTGCAATTTTAGCCAAATGGGACGACGAGATTTTAGAAATTGGCCAGAAAAAAGAGATTTCAATTATTTACGGCTTGTTCAATAAAGGTATACTGGAAGTTATTCCGGCGGGAACAAAATATACCGGTATGAATAAAAATGGGGTGGCTTATGAATTCGACTTTCCTAAATTTGAAGTAAGTGCCGACACAATTAGAAAAGGCGATACCATTACCATTTCGTGGTTAACAAAAAATCCTCAGCAGGCCGAGATTTTTATTAATCCATTAAGCAGAAAAAAATTGGAAAATAATGGAAGCATAAAAAAAGTACCAGCAAAAACCACTACCTACAATTTTTTGATGCGCAAAGACGGTAAATACCTGGCCAATATTTCTAAAACTGTGGTAGTATTGCCAAAACTCGAATACGAAGAGCTTAACGGCAGGCTTACTTTTGGCAACGATAACCAAGCCCTGAGCTATGGATTTCCACTTCCGTTTTCGAATAATTTATTTCAGATACAAATCGGTGAAAAGGATTTTTCAAATGCAGCTTTTGATGATGGGGCACAAAAAATAAAGGCAAATAGAGTTATCAATGGCGGCGATGAAGCACTTAACTACCTGTTTTACAAAACAGAAAATGCAATAATTGAACAAAACATAAAGCAATTAAAGAGAAATCCTTATGAATTGCTTTGTCCAGATACAAACTTTATTTTGCTGTCGTTCAAAATTAAGAATATATCACCTGATACTTTAAACGGAGAATTTTCCTACTTTATAAACTTGATAGATAAAAATGAATCCATTGAATTAAGTGCAAACGACTCAATCCAGATTGAATTAAGAAATGAAATCGGAAATGATGATATTCCATCCCGAATAAATATAAAAGATACTATATCAGGCGAATTACTAAGACTATATTATAAAAAAAATAAAATACCAACAACAATTATTTTCAACGAATGGCCTCAATACTGGAGTTCGAATAAAAACACGATAAAAAATGCCTACTGCAAAGATTTCATTTTAAAAACCAATTGGCAATACACTCAAATCTGTCCAAATGATTCTTGTCAATTTGAAATTCTGCTCCATTCTCCTGATAATAAATTAGACTGGACATACGACAATCGAGAATTTGTTGACAGTACCAACATTTATTTTAATTCTAATGATTCATTGCTTTTTACCGAATCCAGAACAAAAATTATTGAATTTTTAAAGAAAAACAACAAAAAATACAACATAATTGAAATAGAAGGTCATACCGACAATACAGGCAGTATTTCAAAAAATTATCAGCTTTCAAAATCGCGCATAGAAGCGGTAAAAATCTTCATCACTGAAAAACTGGGCATTTCATCAAACAAAATTTTATTGAAAGCACATGGCGAATATGATGCGAATCTGGAAACAAATAAAGAAACCGCTGATATTAGCCACAGGAAAGTGGTAATCTTGCTTTACAAGACCAAACCAGAAGAGCAAAGCACAATTAAAAAATGAATAATTTTAAAGATTATGAAAACTATAAGCCTATTTTCGGCATTCAAATGCTCTCTCTCAAGGACTTGAACCTTGGCCCCTTCCGATTGGCATCGGAATGCATTATGCAAATGTGCTAAAACAAAAAACCGGAAATTCTTATCGAAAATCCGGCTTTCTTTTGCTCTCCCTCAAGGACTTGAACCTTGGACCCTCTGATTAACAGTCAGATGCTCTAACCAACTGAGCTAAGGGAGAATTATTTACTAAAACGATGCTCTCCCTCAAGGACTTGAACCTTGGACCCTCTGATTAACAGTCAGATGCTCTAACCAACTGAGCTAAGGGAGAATATTGTATTTTTTTATTTCATTTTATTTTATTTTCAAGGTCTTTTCCTTGAACCCTTCCGATTTGCATCGCAAATGCTTTAACCAACTGAGAATTTTAATACCTTAATCAGCTTAATTAAATCTCAACGCCAATGCAAACTCACATTTGAAAATTGCAGGGCAAAAGTAATAGCATTTTTTAAATTTGCAAACAGTTTTTTTATTTTTTTTCTTCTTTCAAATGGGCAATTTTATTGATTATTGTAAATCAAATTATTATTCAGATACTCCTCTTTTAAAATCGCCAAATAATTTATATCAATCAGTCTATTATTCTTTAAAGCATCATTATGGAAAATACAAATATTCCGAAACCCAGCATTAAGCAAAGCCTTTTCCGATGCTTTATTATATTCAAATGTTCTGGCTTCAATTTTTTCGAGATTTAAATAGTTGAATCCATAATGCAGAATAAGTTTTATGGCATCTGTAGAGATACCTTTTCCCCAAAATGGTTCGCCAATCCAATAACCAATTTCGGCCTTTATTCGATGCATTCCCTTGCGTGGTTCAATTGAAATAACACCGATAGCCTGATTTTCAAACTCAATGGCAAAATGCAAAGGTGGTGAGATCTTAGAAACAGCTTTTACAAATTCCAAACCATGAATATCGGTATAGGGATGTGGAAACTCATCTGATACATTATCCCAAATTTTTTTATTATCAGCAAGCTCCGAAATGCTTTTTACATCGTCGAAATTCAAAGCCCTAATAAGACATTTCTCAGCTTTAAAAACAAATTTGCTGTTCATGATTAGCGTAATTAGAAATCTGTTGATAAAGATAGATAAAATACTCTGGGCAAAATAACATTATGATCTATTCCCCATGCCCAGTCGGTTCGCAAATAATAACCAAATAATCTGGCTCTAAAACCAAAACCGTAACCAAAAATTACGGGCGAGCGTTGAGCATCTATGGTAACTGTAATAGAATTTCTGTTCACAATTTTATTAAGGTAATAGTTTTGATCAGATAAGGGAGAAAATCCTGTCCAAGCCGAACCAGCATCAAAAAATCCGACTAACTGAAAGGTATTTAAAAAATCTGAATTTAACGGTCTATTAGCCAAGTAGCTAAACACTGGCCAGCGTAGTTCGGAATTAAGCACAAGAAAAGCATCGCCGTTTCTGGCATTCTGTATAAATCCTCTCATATTGGTTGCCAAGGCCTGATATACCCAATTTACATCATTATTAATACGCACTTCCGAAGTATCGTTAAAAGTTGGATTTAGCAGCGAAAAATTTACCCAATTATCTACTGCACCCAAATAATAAAGTAATCTCGACTGCCCAAAAGATTTACTTCCGGCAATTCTGTTGGCCCATGTTAAAGACCTATGTAATGGCACATAACTTCTAAAATCAAATCCGGCAACAAATAAATCGGTTTTCTTACCATCAAGCTGCTTGTAAGCTTCAAACCAAGCTTTCCCTCTAATTCCATCGTATATGTTGATGCTTCTTTTAATGGTATTATCAAAAATATATTCTGCTTTTAAGCCTGCAAATGTGCGCATCTCGGATGGGTAATCCAGCGATAGATAGTCTAACGATAGCAATGTACTATAATCGTTACGAAGACTTGTTGTCAATTTTAACGAAGAAACCTGATCGAAAGGAAAACTAGTAATATACATTAATTCATGAGAACGTACTTTGGCTATAAATTCACCAGAGGTCTGAAATACTTGCCTGTGAAAAATAAACTGTTTGTCGACTCTGCCTTCTAAATTTTCCAGAGAAAGCAAATACTCGTTGCTGTCAAAATTTCCGGCAAACCTCACGCCGCCAACTAGTTTATAATCTTCGAAAAGCTCGTTTGCGCCCACTTTGGTTAGGGCATTCATTCCTGGGTTAAAATAAACAGCTCCACCTGTAAAGCTCTGGTATGATGCATTTAAAAACCCAAAATCAACCTGACTTACAATATCATTAATATAAAAAGAACGTCGATAAATCATTCTATCAGGCAAGCTATCAGCATCGTAGAAGTTCATTAGCGTTTTTCGGGCAAGCATTTCGGATACCTGCTTTTTAGGCACATTTTTCAAACTATCAGTTTCTGATGGATTCACGCTGAATTCATAATTATTTATGTCAATTTCATTTTGCGAAGAGCTATCTTTGGGTGTTTTTTCTGATTGTTTTTCTTGGAGAGCTTTCTCCTCTTTTTCCTTTATCTCTCTAATCTTTTTCAAGTATTCCTCTTGTTGTTTTCGCAGGTTTTCGGCATATTGTTGCTGACTTTTTTGTATAGATCGGTATATTACACTATTCGCACCTGCAATTTCTTCGTTTAAATTGATAGGTGTTTTGGTAATATGATACTTATTATTGTATAAATAGCTCAATACAATAAAATTACCTACTGCGGAAAAATCGTATTGTTGAAAAGATGTTTGAAAATTTGTAAGCTGCTTGTTCCTGCTAAAATACCGGTAATGGGTGCTTGTATCAATAAAGCTGATGGCACTGTCGTAGGCACTCAGATAAAGATTATTTATTCCAATTCTATCTGAATTAAAGAGGTACTTGTTGTTGCCAAGCACCATTGGGTTAATTTCGTTGGAAATTTTCCATTCGCTTAATTGTTCGAGCAAACTATCTGTTCTAAATGGATTTAATATAAAAACATCGAAATCATTTTTTATACTATCGTTTTTTATGCGCGTACTTGTTCTATTCGATTGAAATATAACCCGTTTACCATCAAAAGCAAATTCAGGATTTAAATCGTCGGCAAAATCATCGGTCAAATTTTTACTAGTGCCCGATGCTAAATCAAAAACTGAAATATTTGTATGCCCCTTTTGCACTCCCGAAAGCACCATCTGCAAACCATTAGGCGAATAACTATAATTTAGTATCTTATCAAAATAGAGCATCTGTCTTCGATTAAGTTCTTTTTCTTCCATTGAATAAAAATATAGCTGAATTTGCCCCTTTTCTTCAATCATAAAAGACAAAATTTTACTATTCGGATTCCATTTTACAATTGGATAAGAATAATCGATAATTTGCTCCAAACTTTCTCCCCTTTTAAAAATCCGCCTTACTTTATCGTTTTCAATATCATATATATATATCTTATACTTGCCCATTTTATTGCTTGTAAACGACAAATATTTTCCATCAGGACTCACTTGTATATTTTGATAAAAATGATTCTTTTTTGTTTTAACAGGATGCTCCTCTTCCCAGGGTTTCCTTTCTCTCATATCTACTTCATAGCGCATCTGATAATACTGATACCAATCATTGGTAAGTTCTTTTAAACCCAGACCGGTTGAACCAAGAAATCCGCTTTCTACATTCTTATATATTTTTGAGAGATAAAGTATATCTGTAATTATTGTAGGCGAATACTGTAACGCAATATAGTTCCAAAAAGAATGACCGGCCATTGTTGCCTCATCGCCGCTGAGTCTGTTGAACTTTTTGTATCGGCCGGTAGTAATGCCATCTTTTACCTTGTTTTCGATTTCGGGATTCCAATCCATGGAGATATAGCTTACAAGCCCATTCAAATACCATTCGGGTAAATTAATGAGGGTTGAGTTAGTTACCTTATCTTTGAACTTACCCCCATAAAAGATTTCGTTTACAAGCACTTCGGCAATAGATGCCCTTATTTGCTGACGAAGTTTCAAATGGTCGCCCTCGTAATAAACAAAAACTTTGTTGTTGAGAATACGTGTAACCCCGCCAGTATTATATTGCTCGTCGCCCGAAATTAACCCCAAATTGGATTGTCGAAAGTGAGATAAACGATTGTATGTGATGAAAATAATTCGACGGGAGAGTGAATAGGAAAACAAACGCTGAATATTATTCAACTCTTCGAAAGCTATTTCAGAAACATATTTTGCCAATTCATGCCCGCCAATACTAAAGTAAACATCAAATGGCTGATAGCGATAATAATTCCAGTAAAAATCGTTGTACTGAACCCTGTTTTTTCCAAATGTCATTTGCATTCCATTATAAAACTGGGCATTAACACCTAAGTACAAGCATAGAAATATCAAAAATACGAGTATCCTTTTCATTCTGCATTACATAAGAATCAGTAAAAATAATAAATTCCTTAATTTGTAATCAATTTTATAGAAAATTAAGTTCTTTAGTTAGGCTTATAGCACTTTATTCAGCCAAATAAATATATATAAATCAGAAACATAGACAACATAAATGATATTTTACATACTTTGGGAAAATTGTTTAACTCTTTTTAATAGCTTTATCATGCTATTATTGTTTTCTATGATTATTTTTGTACTAAATACAAAAAATAGTCAAAAAAAATGAGCAAAACGCGTGAAAGAATATTATTGGCAGCCCGCAAAAGGTTTAGTGTATTGGGTTTTTACATAACTTCCGTAGACGAAATTGCAGCGTATGCAAAAAAAGCTAAAGGTTCTGTTTATTACTATTTTACAAGCAAGGAAATTCTATTTATTGAAGTGGTGAAAGCAGATTTACATTTGATGCAGAAAGAACTGGAAAATGTGCTCAAATTGGACACTAATCCGCAAAACCAATTAATTCACTACATCAAATGTCGTTTTCATCTCCTACCCGAACTTAAAAACTATTTTCAAGCATTAAAAATGAATACATTCGAAGAATCATCTTTTCTGAATGCAATATTTGATGATTTCAGACTATACGAAAAAAAGACAATTGCAAAATTACTGAGCAATATTAAAGACAATTCTACTTCATTTCAGAATAATATTGAATTGCTTACTGAAACAATATACCTCTTAATAAATTCTTTAGAACTTCAGATAAAAGAGAATAAATCGATTCCGGAGCGGACGAATATATTAGAAAATTCTGCTGTTCTGCTTCTTCAAGGTGCAAATTTTAACTTGAAAAATCAATGAATATCAAAATAATAGAAGTATCAACCCAAAAAGAACTAAAGCAATTTACTGCTTTTACGAACAAACTTTATCGCAACGAAAAAAATTATATTCCGGTGCTTGAAAATAAAGAATTGGAAACCCTGAATCCAAAGAAAAATGCCGCATCCGAATATTGCCAATCTAAACTATGGCTTGCAATGCGCAATAATGAAGTACTAGGACGCATTGCCGGAATTATCAACACCAAATACAACAAAAAAACAAATACTAATTATGCTCGTTTTGGATGGTTCGATTTTATCAACGACCAAGATGTGGCGCATGCATTATTAGCTACAGCAGAAAACTGGGCACGAGAAAATAAAATGGATGTAATGCACGGTCCACTTGGATTTACATCTTTCGATGCTTCGGGAGTTTTGGTAGATGGTTTCGAAGAAATGCCTACATCTTTCGGGCATTATAATTATTCATATTACATGGATATTCTTGAAAAAGAAGGATATGAAAAAGAAGTTGACTGGATTGAATTCCGTATAAAAGTTCCGGCACAGATACCAGAAAAAATTATAAAATTTTCCGAATACATAAAGCAGAGGTATCAGGTACACGAAATTGAACTAAAATCGAAAAAACAAATGCTCGATTATGTAGACGATTTTTTTGCGATTCTGAATAAATCTTATGCTCATTTATTCGCATTTAACGAACTAAGTGTAAAACAAAAAGAACAAATAAAAAAGGAGTTTTTCGGCATCTTACAAACGGAGTACGTTTGCTTTATTGATGATAATAATAACCAACTTGTTGCCTTTGGCATATCGACTCCATCATTGGCCAAAGCATTGAAAAAAGCAAATGGCCGAATTTTTCCTTTTGGATTTTATCACCTTATAAAAGCACTAAAACAAAATGATACCGCCGAGCTTTTGCTTGTTGGTGTTGACAACAAATATAAAAATAAAGGATTAACAGCCATTATTTTCAATAAAATTATGCATACTTTTATTCAAAAAGGGATAAAAAACGTGGAAACAACACGCGAATTGGAAGAAAATTCTAGCGTGCAGCAACTTTGGAGCAAATATGATTTCCGTCAGCACAAAAGAGCCAGATGTTACATCAAAAAATTAGACACTTATTAAAATCATTCAAATATTATCAAAATAAAATGTTATGAACAAAGTTGAACTTCCTTTTTTCGATAAAGTAGTTATTATTACAGGTGCTTCGTCGGGCATAGGAAAAGCCACAGCCATTGAATTTGCCAAGCAAGGTGCAAAAGTTGTTTTAGCTGCCCGAAGCATAGAAAAACTTAACGAAATTAGCCAAACACTTAAATCAATACAAGCCGATTTCTTGATTCAAGAAACTGATGTGAGACAGGTAGAGCAATGCAAGCTGTTAATTGACAACACTATAGCAAAATTTGGCAAAATCGATGTACTAATAAATAATGCAGGCTTATCCATGCGCGCAGGTTTTGCAGATTTACAGCTAGATGTGCTGGAGGAATTAATGCAAACCAACTTTTGGGGTGCTGTATATTGCAGCAAATTTGCCTTTCCCTACCTGATAAAAAATAAAGGTAGCATTGTGGCCGTTTCATCTATTTCGGGACTTACTCCTTTGCCCGGACGCACCGGCTATGCTGCATCTAAACATGCCATGGATGGTTTTTTTAATTCTTTACGTGTGGAATCTATTCCCAAATATTTGCATATATTGGTTATTCACCCAAGTTTTACACAATCGAATATAAGAAATGCCGCCCTGAATAAGGATGGACAGGCACAACATGAGACTCCACGCGATGAGAAAAAAATGATGAGTTCTGAAGAAGTGGCTGTAATTTTGGTGAAAGCCGTACAAAGAAGAACAAAACATCTCGTACTCGGAAAAGGTGGAAAGGCATTGGTTTGGTTTTATAAACATTTTCCGAATTTTACAGAAAAATTCATTTATAATCAGATGTCGAAAGAGCCTAATGCTCCGTTTTAAAATCCATCTTTTCAATAATTCTTAGTTGCCTTTGAAATAAAAAAATTACGCAAGAATTTTCAAATTGAAGTAGCATACAATTTAATACTACTCCAGTTTATAAATAAAATCTAGCGCTATATTATTCCGTTTTGAAAAATTAAGTTACTTCGGAAAAATGTTTTACCAAACAATATTGCAATTGGGTAGAATACTTTTTAATTTATTTTTTTCGTCTAAAGATAAATTATTTCCACTTAATTTTAGTAATTGAAGAGACTTACAATTCTGTATTGAGTTGGGAATATATTCTAAATTTAAATTTTCAAGGTACAATTCATTTAGTTCTATTAAATTTCCAATTTCTTGACTTATTTCATTAAAGTTGTTGTTGCTCAAGCTTAATATCTTAAGTTGCTTGAGATATGTAATCTCTTGCGGGAATTTTTTTAATTGATTGTTTTTTAAGTTTAGTGATTCAAGATTCTTTAACTCAATAAATGATCTTGGAAGTATTTCCAATTTGTTGTTGTTAATATACAATTGTGATAAATTTTGAAGATTTGAAATTTTTAAAGGCAATGTAGATATTGCATTATAGCTCAAAACTAAAACTAATAATTCTGTAAAACTGCATATTGTATCAATTTTCGAAATTTTATTATTGGCTAAATATAATTCAGTAAGCTGTTTATTAATTATTTGTTTCACAGGTATATCTATTAAATCATGATTTGATAAGTTAATAGAGTCATTTTTTTGATTGATGTGTAATTTTTTATTTAAAGATACTTCATAATTATTAGTATCTAAATCATTTTGCTGTGATTGTGTTTTTGGTGTGATTGAATATTGATTCTCTTGTTTTGTCTGATTTAACTGATTTTCAATATTATTCTTTTCTTGC
>DYOH01000004.1:54878-62694 GCA_020720625.1 Acetofilamentum sp.
ATAGCTGGGACTTCTCTTGCTCTAATTGTGTTTTTGCTGTAATTAAATTTTGATTCTCTTGTTTTGTCTGATTTAACTGATTTTCAATATTATTCTTTTCTTGCGATAGCTGGGACTTCTCTTGCTCTAATTGTGTTTTTGCTGTAATTAAATTTTGATTTTCGCGTTTTATTATAGACATTATATTATTCTGCTCATTAATTCCAGTTTTTAAAGAATCAATTTTATTTAAACTCTGCCTAATTTCAGTCTCATTCTCCTCCATTGTTTTTCGATGATCGTCAAGAGTTATTTTAAGAACATTTATGGTGTCCTTCAAGGCATTCGTTATTTCTAAATTTTGCCTTTTTAAAGCTATTTGTTTGTTTTCTTGTTCATTTATTTGTGTTTTGTTTTGTTGAAATAATTTATTTATTCCTTCTTCGCATAATTGTTTTTTTTTCTTAAGGATGTTTTTTTCATTAATCCGACTATTATCTAAAAATTCACCAGCCAAATCGTAAAATTTATAAGCTTCAATGAAATTTTGCCTTTCAAATTCTAAATCACCCTTTTTTAGGTTTTCTGAAAATTTTTGCTCAATGTCAATTTGAGAATAACCTGAAAATGGAATAATTAAACACATTAAGATAAATAGAAACTTATTCATGGTAATCATTTTTTAAAGTTATTGAATCTAGTTTTAGTAAAATATTATAAGCATTTGTCTGCGTAGAATCTAATTCTATTATAGTTTTTACAAGCTCTTTAGCAAGCGTTGGCTCACCGTCTTTGATATCATTTACCCATGAGTAATATTCTGGTATAATGATTTTTGTAGCTCCTAAAATTTTTTGTTGACTAAGAATATTGTTGTAGTTTAGTTTCTCACTTTTTTTATATGCTTCTATTGCTGGTTTATATTTGGTTCGTCCTAAAGCGAATAAACTATCTCCTGTCGCTATCAAAGTTGAATATTCAATTTTTAAAGTTAATTTATTTTCACAATATGAAATACTATCATCTATTTCATCTTTTAATATTAACTTTTGTGCCTCTTCATATTTTTCTATTGCTTTAGTATAATCGGCTTCATTTTTGTATCTGGATGCAGCTGTTATAATTTGTAAATACAAGGAATTCAATCTATTTTCTGCATTATTCATTTGCCAAAATCCAAAAATAGCCGCGCCAAACGAAACAGTCGCAACAAGAATTGCCAATACAATGATGCGTATTTGTCGTCGCTGTTTTGACCGCAAGCGTTCTTTTTCTTCTTCATCTCTTCGTTTATCTGCAATTTCTTTTATTGGCGGAACTAGTGTATCGTGGCTTAGTTCGTAACTGAAACCTTCCACCGAATTGCGTTCGGCACGCAAAAGGCGGGTTTCTACAAGGGTTTTGAGAGTTTCGTTTTTAATGTAGCGTTGGCACACAAATTCATCGAGAGAAATTCGGCGACCTTCAATAATTAGTTGGTCTTCAATAAATTTGCGTACACTATTTATATCGTCTGTTTTTACTTTTGATACAGCCGAATTGTAAAAATCGAGGAAAATGTCTTTAAAATCGGGTATGTCGCTTTCCTCCACATTCAAAATGCTGCCTTGTCCTACGGACGAAGGCAGCATTTTGGCAATGATGTTTTCTTCAATTCGTTGGCAAACGATTTGTAGTTGGGTGGTTTCTATTTTTCCTTTTCCGGCAAGGGCATTGATTATTTTTTCTAATGCGGTTTTCTCGTAAGTAAAGGGTTGGCTTTCAAAATCGCCTTCCTGTTTTGCAGGATTAATAATTGCCTGTTTTGCCTGTTCTTTGTTTAAGGGTTGCAGTTCGTAAAATACTTTTTGTATGTCGGTAATTTTATCGGCTAATGCGTTGAGTTCGCTTAGGCGGTCGGAACGCATGGCAAACACGCCTTTTATGTTTATGGTATTGTAAAGTAAATCAATATCTTGTTTCGGAATGTTTTCTTTGTTATCGAAAACAGCATCTTCAAAATCATCGAAAAAATGCGGAAGTTGTTTTTCTAAAATAATTTCGGCAAAGCGTTGTTTAAATTCATTAATTTGTGTTTCGGGATATGTAAAAAGTTCTTCAAATTGGTCGAAAATAAGAATATACGTTTTATGCTTATTGCCTAATAGTTGATTTTTTTTTTGAACAGCCCAATAGTTCTCTTCTTGTAGCGGTGCATATTTGTCAATAATTGTTTCGGGTTTGTCCGAAAAATTAAAATCTGTATGTTGTCGCAGTGCTTGTAAAAATGTTTGATGGGGTGTGATGTTTTTTTCGGTATAAGAACGAAACCGAATTGTTATAAATTCAAAGTCTTTGTTGTCTGATAATTTGGGTACTACACCCGCATTGAGCAAAGATGTTTTTCCGTATCCGGATTTAGAATATAGCAATACTTTACGCTCAACAAAAATCAGCTCGCTGAGTTCTTGTATGTCATTTTTTCTACCAAAGAAAACATCTTTTTGGTCGGCTGTAAAGGGTGCAAGTCCGGGATAACGTCTCATTTTTTAAGCTCTTTTAGTTGTTTAATGATTTGTTGGTTATCCTTTTCCACCATTTCTAAATCCAATTCCAATTTTCGTTTTTCCAACGGCTCGACTACTTGTATTCTCTCTTTTATTTTATCAATTACTTCCTGATTAGCTTTTATCATTTTCATTAAATATTCTTTTTTCGGAACAATATCGCGCAAAACGCCTTCTTCTTTTGCTTTTTCGTATAAATCGTTGATGAAAATTTCGCTGTTCTTCTCTAAAAACACAAGTTTCAGGTTTTCTTCCGAAAGTTTTTGGTATAATTCTTCCGCGCTTTGTTCGTTGATAGAAAATTTATCGGCTTCTTTTTTTATTTCGTGCAAAATGTAAAAAAGAAAAATATTGTACCATTTATCAAACTCAAACCCAACAAAAATAAAGTAGTTGGCTCGTTTTATTGCCGATGAAAAACGTGTCGGAAATCCTTTGTTTTCATAATCACGAATAAATTGTAAATAATCGAAATGCGAAAATACATATTTGCGATTTTTTATATTGCCGTAAATATTATAAATCAACATATTGTCAATAGTAGGTTCGGGTATATCACTATCTATTGCGTGGGTTTTGAAACTAAAATTAAAATTTTCATAATTTGAAAAAGCCGTTTCCAATGTATCATCAGGAATAAGCGAAACAATTAAAGGAAAAGGAATGGAAGCTAATTTATGAAAAATAGGCTGATTCGTTTCAATATTTTTGCGTAGGTATCGCGAAAACTCTTTGTTGAATAACGCTCTTATGGTGCTTGACGAAAAATGCCAAATTTTTTCATCAAAATTATATCTAACCTTTTGTTTGTCAATTTCTTTTTCTTCGGCTTTTTCGGGCAAAGTTTCATAAAATGCTTCGTTGTAATCTTTTCCATTAATTTTGATTAATTCGGGTCCCGCAAAAAGCACACAAGTGCCTTCTTCCAAACCAAACTCAACCAAATCATTCAATACATATTTGTAATTGTCTACCATTTATTGATTTGCAATAGTTTTTAATTCGTTTTCATTCTGCAAAATATTGATTTTTATGGCTTCAATTTCAAATTGGTACCGCATTTTTCGTTTCGGGTTGTCTTCCAAAATCAATAATTCTTCGTATTCGTACAATAAGGAATAATTTTTTAATAAGCGGTCTTTTGCAGCTTTCATTTTCATTTCCGCCAATTCTTTGAAAAAGTCCTTTAATCCGGTGGTATATTCCTGAATTTTGTTTTCCGTATTTTTCTCGGCTAGCTTATCCTGTATAAACCGTATTTCTTTTATAATCTGTCCATTATGAACACCTATAATTTTCTTTATTTCAAAAATCTGATTTTCGGAAATGGATTGAAATACACTTTTTAACGTTTCAATATCATTGTAATTTACAGTTACGATACTACCGGATATATCTTGCAAAACAATATTTCCTTCTCCGGCTGAATCTATTGTATTAATTTTACTATAGTCCATTTTGCATATTGACTGAAGTGTATTGGTCTATGTGAGTAGCCCAAACGCTCTTAATATAATGTTTTGGGCAGCAACGTTGCAGAATAAACAAAGCTACTACTGTATAATAATTTATGTGATGTACCCATAACATACTCAGATCAATAACAGTTAATTCACAACATATAGGGTTAATATATTCAAAAATGTTCAGTTGTAGATTTTTAACTTTTTGTTTGCCAAATATAAAAACTTTTTTTGCAAATTGCAAAAAAGTTTTCTTGTTTAATATTTATCAAAATCAAAGTTTAACGCATCTGCAAGTTAAGTTCGTTAAGTTTACTATTTAGTTGATTGTACTCATTTACTTTAAGATTAAAAAGCGCAATATTCTCATTAATCGGGTTTTTTGAAATCACTTTACGCTCTAATTCAATCCAATGTTCTAGCTCCTTCATTTTTTTTGTTAGTATCTGTGCTTGACAGTCTAATTGATAATAATTTTCTCCAAATTGCTCGCATTTTTTATCCCTGATATTTACAAACCTATAAAATTCTTCAAAATTATTAATATTGTTGGTGGTTCGAAATAAAAGAGGTGATTTATCAAGCTTTACATTACCCGCCATTATTTTGGGCATTATTCCTATTGCATTATAAGATGTTGTTTCAATATAAGTATAGGTATTCTTTAAGAACCGAATTCCTCTTTTATCATTTTCAACTTTAACAGCAATTCCTAAATGATTAGCTTTAGGAAATTCTACAAATAAGAAATCATATCCGCTTAGTTCAAAGATCTTCGCTAAAAGTATGGATGTATCCTCACATACACCAAATTTTAAATCCAATGTTTCAATCGGAAATCTTTTTTGCCTCGACTCTTGTTTTAGTTTATTATCATCATAACTTATAGCTCCTTGCACGAAAGCTACCGCAATTTCAACAAAGCTTAAATGGTGTTCCATTGATATCTTTTCCAAAGCAAGAATCAATGAATTTATAAGGTTGTTGCTGAAATTATTATTTATAAAAATTTTATAATAATCAATTTGCCAATTAGTAGGTAACTTTTTCCCTGTATAAACATAGTTGCGATTTTCATTTATTAAATGATTGCTATAATTTGAAGGAATTGAAAGCTTTAATGAATACTCTTGACAGTCATAGCAAAATTTAAATAATTTTTCGGTAGCTAAATCAATTACACTTGTATTTTTTTCGGTTTTATTAATAAACCTATTATTTTCAATTATTTGTGGTTTTTGTAAAGGCACTTCAATTTCTAATTGTTTGCCGAACTCGTTTATGTGGTTAAAGTTGAACTCTTCGTTTTTCTTCAATACTTCCAATTTATTAGCTCTTTCCATTTCAGCTAATAATAAATTGAACGAATCTACTATAGAATAAGGATATTTTCCAAAACCTTCCAATAAACAAAACCATGAAGCAATTCTAATCTCAAGTTTGTCGGAATTTTTAAAAATATAAAGATGATTTTTAGATGGTATCCTTAATAAATTATTAAAAAAAAAAGAAGTTGTGGGTTTAAATCTAATTTACGAACCTCTTGTATTCTTGCATTAATACCAGAAACTAATTGGTAAATAATTCTAAATTCACTTAATTCTAATTGATCCAACTCTACTTTTATTCCCATATTGTCACTATACCATTGCATTTCGTTTACTTTTAAATATGGACGTAAAAAATATTGCGAGAAATTTACTAGATATTTACTAATAAAACTATATAAAAGTTCTAATTGTTTGCAATTTCCAGAAATTATATTAATTTCATCACAATTATCTACGTGTATTAAATATTTCATTTGCAATTCGATTCTTTACATATTATTTTCATTGAACCATTTGCCCAATATTTAGTATCCGATTCTGACCAAATCCTCCTGTTTATAGGGAATTTCTTTTGAAACTCAGGAGAGAACTTTTTTTGCATTAACATGGACACATCATCAAGTCTAATTCCCCTTTTATTAAGAACCATCAAAGGACCATCAGCTTCAAAAATAATTTGACCTTGATAATTTAATTCGCTATAAATAGTGATACGAGTACCTTTATCAAGAACCAATGCATCTAATGTATTATTCATTGATTTCGGCATTGCTAACCTATTATTTGGATATTCACCACAACCAACATATTCGCTATAACCATCTTCTTTAAAAAAAATACTTACCCATGTCGTTTGGCCAATAGCATTTTTTTCATCACTTAAAAATGCTCCTGTAAAAAACACACCACATTCATCAATAATAGGGGGTTTACTTATATTCTTCCTATAGCTTACAGCATCTACCTCTATTAAAACTATTAGAGTTTCTTTGTAATCAACACTTATTGAATTACTTAATAATTTATAATAAGTATTATGCTGTATAGTTACATAAAAAATATCTCCAAATTTTAATAAAAAAGGCAATTCAAACTCTCCATTAATATTAGACACTAAATCGTATTGCTTCTCTTTAAACTGAATTGTAATAGTTATTGCATCCATTCTTGTACTATGTGCATCTTCAACAAAAAGCTTATAATCAATAACTTTTGAATTAAATGGAAGTTTAATTATAAAGTCAGAATCAGGCTGTGAACGACATTCAAATTCTTCCAGATATTTTTTTTCCCCTTCAACAAAACAATAGGTTTCGATAATAGAATAGAACAATACATCAAAAATCTTTATTGATCCTAAATTATCTGCTTTTAAAAGTGTGTTTTTGTTTACGCAATCAAAATTAGGCAAGTTTTTTTTGAGTCGAATGACTTCTTTAGAAAATTCAAACCCAATATCTTCATTTACTGCTAAATCTCCATTTTTGTATATCACTAAAAAGTTTATATCCCGAACATATATTGGAACCATTTTTTTTAAAATTCCTGAAGATGATCCAAACTGAACAAAATTACTTCCCCATTGAATTAATGAAACAACAATTTTATTATTTGGTAAATTCCCAACTAAAATACTATTTATTTCAGGTATTTCAATTGCATTTTCAATATAGTCAAATAATCTAAATTCACTTCTTCCACTTTCAATTTCAATAAAAGCAGTAAAAAAAATCTCTTTTAGATTCCGGGAAATAAAACCCAATATATTTTCCTGCGATTTCTTATCAAAATCTCCAAAACTTTTAAAATTTATATCATAAGGACTAAACCACTCAGTTATTCCATCCTTCTCAATGATATTTGGCTCTGAAAATAAAACGTAGGCATCATTTTTCCAAAATAACTTTCGAAAAATTATAAACCTATTGTTTATTGATATATCATTTTTTATATAATCCCGAAAAAGATTATTCTTCGACTTATTGATTAAGAATTTAGCTTTCAATTTTTCTGTATTTATTATTAATTTAGATTTACCTAGAAATATTATCATTTAAAAAATATAATACTCCATCTCTATATTCAAATGACATAATGGTTATACTACTTCCTTGATTTTTAATAAGTGAATTATAAATGCGGGCTTCCTGATCTTGCGGAATAACTGAGATAGTAAAAGGTATATCTTCATTTCCTCTTTTTGCATACAAAACCACTATGACAGAATGAATTCCAATAGGTATACCATTAAGATAAATATTTTCCTGAGGGTCTTTAACAATATTGCCTCCTGCATTTTTATCAACATCTAGTTCAGCAACAATATTATTATAATTCAATCTTTTATTATCAAATCCAACAATACCATTCGGCGTGACTAAATGTAAATCCAAATCATCTTCGGTATCCCATGCCAAATTAATTCTTAAAACTCCACTTTGACCTTGAAAATCAGATTTTTTTATTCTTTCTAATCTTTCAATTTCAGTTTCAATAG
>DYOH01000004.1:62794-91764 GCA_020720625.1 Acetofilamentum sp.
AAAATGTTCATCACCCTGAGCGCGGCACTCAAATTCTTGAAGATATCTTTTTTGACCTCTTATATTACAATATGTTAAAATAGTAGAAAAAAAGGATATGTCATACAATTTAATTTTTGCCAAATTATTAGATTTCAAAACTACATTCCTATTAACATGATTAAATATTGGTAATTTATTTTTTTTCCTAAACCAATCATTTGCAAACTCAAATTCTATTTCCTCATTAATTGCAGGTTTACCATTTTTGTACACAATTGAAAAACATATATCTCTGATGTAAATTGGAACCAAACGTCTAATTATTCCACTCGGAGACCCGAATTCGACATAATTACTCCCCCAATTGACTAAAGTTATTAGTGTTTTATTATTCTCTAATTTTGCCAATAAAATTTTATCAAAATCAGGAATTTCAATTGCAGTTTCCAAGTAATCAAATAATATCCAGTCACTTCTACCTTCCTCTATTTCACGAAATGCTAATAGAAAAATTTCCTTTATAAATCTGGACAAAATACCAAGTATTTCATCCTTTAAACTACTAGGTATTCTAGTGAAGTCAATAAATTGAACGTTTACAGAAGTATACCATTCAGTAGTTTTTAATTTATCAATTATATTAGGTTCTGCAAAAAAAAGATACAAATCGTCATTATAAAATAATTTTCGAAAAACGAGATATCGGTTAATTATTGTGATATCATTTTTCAAAATATTCCTAAATAAATCATTTTTAGTTTTATCAAGTAGAAATTTTTTTTCCATAATTAAGACATTAATTACTTTCAATTATCATGGAACCTTTATGCCAATCAGTCATATCTGTTGAACTCCAAATCCTTTTCGATATTGGAAAAATTGTATTGAACGGCAAATCATAGGTTACATTTAAAATATTTCTGTAGTTTTCGTCTTCATACCAAAGAATATTGTTTATAACCATAGGTCCAGATACATTTAGTAAGGTATCTCCTCTAAAATCTCTCTGACTAAAAATTATGATTTTTGTTTTTACCCCTACCGCTATTCCATCTAAAGAGAAATAAATTGCTTTAGGAAATACCTTACTATTATCAGAATATTTTCCTTCACCTAAAATTTCACTTGCCATATCTAATGTAAATATTTTACTTATTGCTAAATTTACATCTGCCCTTTCTCCAATTAACCACCCACTTATATATACAGAACTTAAAGTAAGTTCATCATCATCAAATTCTTCCTTTGGAGCCTCCATGTTAGATTGAGAAAAATTATCGTTATTAATTAAACTTGAAATCATAGAATAAGCACCATAGGTTAATAATAATCCGCCTAAAACAATTAAAATCCACTTCAAATAAGGCAGTATTTTTAATCTTTGAAGAACTATGTCTAATATATTAAAATCATCTGATAAAACAATCTCTCTTTTGCCACTTGCAAATAATCCATATTTATAATGAACAAAAACCTTTGATTTCTTTTCCAAATCACCAAATAGAGCAGTTCCATCCCCAGTTGTTTTTAATTCTGAACTCTTTATTGGTGAATTAACTATGATTTTACAATTTTCAATTGGTTTCTCAAAAGTATATTTAACCTTAATTAACAAATTAACTAATTTTCTGTTTAATCTAAAAGTTAAGTTTTCAGTAACTACTTGTTCCAACTCATATTCAAAATCATCAAAATCAGAATCTAACAACAAAAAGATAATTTTAGAATTTGGAACAATATTATTTACTAAAATTTTGCCATCGTTGTCGGAAATTAGATTCAAAATTGTATTTCCATCATGCATCGAAAACTTTATGTCTGATAAAGGAATGTTGTTACTATCTATTACATTAATTCTCAAATTCTGCATTTTTGAAAACTGCGGAAGAACAATATAGTAATCATCAATACTTCTACAAATAAACTTTTGACTATAATTTAATTGTCCTGAAACATCCTTTTGCTCTGCCAGTATTTCTTCATAAAAAGGCACATCGCTTAATACAATTAATCCATGATTATCAGACAGAAGTGTGTAATTACCACTTTTGAGAGTAAAAGATATTGTTTCGTTTACAGCTTTTATACCATCTTTATAGCTGACATGGAAATTCATATCTTTAATTTTGATAGGAAACATTTTTTTTATCAATCCTATCTCTGCACCAAATTCAGATTTAATATGTCCCCAATTAATTAAATATATTTTATATTGGGAATTTGACAATATATGAACTAAAATATCTGAATAATCCGGAATTTCAAGTGAATACTCCAATATGGCAAATAAATTCTCTTGGGTTTTATGTTGCTCAATAATTTTGAAAGCAGCATTATACAATTCTTTCACTTGTCTTTTTAGAACACTTCGAGCAATCTCTTGCTGCTCTGGCATTAGGTCTATATATCTGACTGCATGAGCATTTACTTCGCCATACCATTTTATTTTTAACTGCTGAATACTTTCTGGTTCTGCAAATACATTATATTGCCAAACAGTTACAAATAAACTTTTATATTGAATATATCGCTTTACATTATTTATATCATTAAATAATTTAGGCATCAATTCACTAGAGTTAGAAGTGGCGATTAAAAAACGCATATTATTTTATTTTATAAAGTTTAAACGAAAAGTGGTTATTATAGTCTTCAGTATTTTGCGCATTACACTGGGCTTCACCATTTAAGTCAGCCTTGCATTTAAAAACGTATTTCGGATATAACTTTCCATCATTACAATTTGCATCATTTTGTTGATCAATGTTTAAAGTTGAATTAGTTAGGGAAATTGTTAGATTTGCTTTACAAGTGTTTCCATTAGGTTCATTTAAAGTTAAAATACCTGTGCCATCTTTTGAAAAATTAAAAACCAACGCAATATTTTGCTTGCTTGAATTAATCAAATCATTACTGCTTCGCCAGTTACCTTCTAAAAATCCCATATCAACCGCATTTGGTGGAATTACTAAAAATTCTGAAGAATCAGTGCATAATAATTTAAGACTGTCAATTTTTTTCTGAAGCCTATCGATTTCCAATTCTATAGAATCACAGTTCGAAGGTGTCTGATAATTTCCATTTAATGCCATTAAAGCTTTATCAATCTGAATTAGATTACCGACATACTTACCATGAGAATTAATTGCTTTCCCAGTTTTTTGTATTAAATCAATAATTTCGCTGTTTGTGATATCCGGTTTAATGGATTTAATAAGTGCAATAGCCCCTGTAACAACAGGGGCTGCCATACTTGTGCCATTCATATATTTATAAGATTTACCAGGAACAGCGCTATATATATGCACACCAGGCGCACTTATAGTACCATAAACTCCATAGTTGCTAAAAGGTGCTTTATCAAGATTAGCATCAACTGCCGAAACTTTAATTGTATTCTTAAATCGCTGCATTGGATCGAAACCAATTACAATATCATCATTTCCTCCAGCCAGAACCACAGTTACATTTTTAGATTCCACCCTCTCAAATAATTGATTCCAAAATTCTTCCTCATCTTTATATAAATTCATCACAAGCTCCATTTGTGCAACTTCAGAAACATTACTTAAGCCTTTTGGTGCAGGCATACCTAATGACATGTTAATAACTGAAGCACCAGCGCGTGTAGCAAAAATAATGGCATCAATAATAGCGGTCGAAGACATATTTCCATTTTCATCTGCAACTTGTAAAGGCATAAATTTGCACGTTGGAGCTATACCAGAAACTCCAGAATTATTGCCAGCCAATCCAATTGCTGTTGCAGCAACATGTGTACCGTGGTCTAAAATTCCTCCGGCTGTATTAACATTGGAATTTCTATAATACAGGTTCAGCGGATTTATTATCTTTCCTGAAAATTCAGGATGATTAAGTTCAAATCCATTATCAATTATAGCAACAATAATTCCTGGATCTCCTGTTGTTATATCCCATGCATTATAAGCACCTATAGCATCAAATAACCAACTCTCCTGTATATTAGAAAATCCCGGATCATTTGGTTTTCTTAAGGATTTAAATATTGTCTCATCCCAAATCAACAATTCATATTGAGATAATTTTGTTTTAATCTCAATTTTTAAAGTTTCTCGCATTTCATGAGGAAATCGTATCTGAAAACGATAAGTTATAGTATCATAATAAATAATCTCAATCTTATTATCTGGAAATGCACTACGAAAATCCTTAGCAAATTTATCAGGAGATTCAATTTTTGATAATATGGCAATATTTAGTCTATTGCCAACTATTTTCCTGCCTTGATCATCATTTTCAATATCATTCGTATCAATAGGAACTAATACGCCAGGTTCTTGTGGCAAAATCGTATTTCTGGGATATAAATAAGATACTAGAATTAAAACTATTAAGGCTGCTATTACAGAAAGCAAACCAATTGTAAGTTTTTTTGTAAAAAATCTTCTTTTTGGTTTAGAAGTATTTTCATAATCACCTGTGTTATTCTGGTTAATTATTGGTTGCTTTTCCTCTTGCTTTCTTTTATCTTCATTAATTTCTGCAAGTTTTGGTGAAATTAGTTCTTCATTAAAGACACTTTTAGTAAGTTTAAATTTAGTTAAATTTGCATCTTCAGTAACTGTGCCCCAAGCAACTAATACTATTTTTCCATTTTCAAAATATATATGGTTTAAAGAAGGAATGTCAATGGCACTTTTAAGTATATTTCCAATTAATTTGTCATTAATATCGGTACTTTGCATTAATTCATCTGCCAAAACAGTTATTTTCTGCAAAATTTCACTTAACTCCGATTGCGCTATATTTTTATCACTTAAACTACATTTAGACAAAGGCTTAGCCATCTCTGAAATATAATTACTTGACCAATATCCTTTTTTAGATTTACCAAAAGCATCATCAGGAATTGTCGGCTCTGCAAAAAGTTCTGCAAATTTTGTACCTAGTCGCTTATTTAAGATTATTTTTATTTGAGAATACCTCTTATAGATGGCTGTACCCCACATTAAAATAGGTCTATAATCTCTTAAATTATCTTCAAATACAAATTTACTCATATAGCGTCATTTAGTATTTATTACAATAAGAATTTCACCAAGTGCCTGATTGGCAGCTAAATTAAAATTCGCCTTCATATCTTCACGTTTCAATACATTAGCAATGAATGCAGCCCGAACCCCTTGCAACCATTGTGTCGATAAATCTAATCCAGGCCATTTTATATTCAACTCAATATTTTCTTTTTTTATTACTAAAGTTTTTACTTTAGAGAAAATTGCTTTGTCCTTTATTTTTGGATAGTCAGGACTAAATTCATCGGAGAATTTCCATCCTAATGAAGTAATATACTCATTTACAACAGACGCAGTTAAATGCGCCACTAAATCCTTATTTCCTTCAACAGCAAAATTTTTAATATGAGGTTCTACTCTTAAGCTAATTAAGTTGCGAAGATCTACTCTGTCTTTTGTTTTTATTAATATCTCGTAAAGAAGTTCAATTATTTTTTTGGGTATCCCCATATTAGTTATTAAAACATCCTTTTTAAAAATTTTAAGCTTTTCCATCCAAAATTCAATTACTTCACGTGCAAATATTTGAGCTTTGCTGTCTATAGCCTTTTCCTCCACAATATCTTTAAAATTAATATTAAGGTCATTCATTGTCTCAATTAAATAATCCATGTCGACACCTAAAAACTCTCTAAGAGATTCTAAATTATCCTGTAACTTTTTAGACTCATCAAATTCAGCCCCAGAAGTTAGAAATAATGATTTAATACCTGTTAGCTGATCATTTCCTTTTTCAGATGATGTTTCGGGCATATTAATAACAGGCGACATTGTGAAATTATAATAAACACTCCAAGCTTCTTCCTCTTTTAACAGAATACTATCAAGCAATTCGCCAAACAAGTTTTTCTTTGCAAACCATTGATTAAAAAATAAAAACATATCAGCACTTTTCTGTTTAGCTTCTTTTAACAATTTATCTAAATCATTGCTTTCATAATAGTGTTCTAAATCTGTTGCTGCTTTTTGTTTTATTTCTTCAATTAATTGTTCTATTCGGGTTATCCTTATAATTGGATGCGTTGTTGGACTCATATATTTTACTATATAATCCAATCCGTCTTTTCCAATGGTACAAGACTCATTCCAAGCTTCTTCAGGCTTTCTAAAATGCTTCTTAACAAAATCAAATGTTAAGAAAGCTTGTCTCATGTCAGAAATCTTCTCACGATATTCATCCCTAATCTCAATTTCTTTTCCATTTTTTGAACTAAAAATTTTATTCGACCACTTTGGATCACGAAGTAAAAACATATTCTTAAATGACCCATCGGAATTGCTCCATTTCTCTGGCCATATATCTGTTAATGGTTGACTCATAAAAGCATTGAAGTTCGCATTTAATCGTGCATTCCATTTCCAATTATGACTTTCAGGTATACCTATTTTATCTGTTAAAGGATTGCCTTCTAAATCCAAATTATATTTTGTTTGAATAACCATAAATGGGTTCAGTTTTTCAATCGAATAATCATTTGTTAGTTCTGAAAGTTTTCTTTCTCGGTCATCCCTTTCCGAAGGACTATATCCATGCATTTTCCCAATCCAATTGTATATCATTAATGGAATGTCTGTAACATTTGGTATAGCATTGTCCATGCAAAACATCAATGTACTTATCTCATAATTGTAATTGTATCTATCAAACAAGAAAGCTACCTTTCCCCTTAAAAACACTTCAAGTTTTTTATCTGCGATATCCTCTGTAAAAGTTTGCTCGGGTATTTTATTTCTGGAACGAGCACCCGGAAAATCAAGAATATCAGCTTGTTTAAAAAAATTGCGGCTAGGATGATCTGCAATTTCTTTTGCCAATGGCAATGATACTTCGGCAGTAATTGCACTGATAATACTTCTATCTAATGTGGCAATTTTGCCGTTTTTTCCAAATATGTCAACAGGCGATTTTTTTGAATTATTAAATAACTCTCTAAGTCTCTCCACATCAAGTATTGTTTCAGTGTTATGAGGAAAAGCATCTTCACCACAATACACATCGCTCAAGAAATCTAATTTAAACAAACCTTCAGATGTGATTTTGAAAAAATCTGTAAAAAATTGCTGTTTTCCCCATATGATTTCAAGTAGTATTCCTCTAAGGTCAAAAGATAAATAAGGAATAATGTCCGCTACTTCATCCCAATAGTTTGATTTTGTTAATTCCCGAATAATAGTATTACTACCAAATGTATTTTGCAAATATTCCTTTAATTCATACACCTCATCTTCAGAAAAACCAGGTTGAATTTCTTTGTGTTTTTGGCTTTTTGATGTTTTAATGACTTTCTGAACTTCTTCAAGTTCAATTGTATATACGTAAGGGTTTATATCTGATAAATATCCATTAGCAATAATTTTTGCCATATCGCTTTGGTTAAATAGTTTTAAAGTAAATGGAGGCAAACCGTTGGCCGTATTATTAATTGTAAATCGCGACACTAAGCCTGTAGACTCTTTACCTCCACCAGGAGGATTTATTTTGTCAATATAATTCAATTGATTTTCTCCCGACTTAATAAATAAAGCGTCATTTTCAGCAAGTTTAGCGAGATTTGATACCAAATATGATTTTCCAACCTGACTTTGACCAAAAATTGCTACTGATGGCCGCATTGTTAATGTACGTTTTAATCGATCTAAATCGCGTTTATGTTTCTTTAAACTTTTTATTAAGGCCTTTTTATCGTCTTCGGGTACAAATTTTGAGCTCCACTCAATACCCCTGTTAACTCCATTATCAACTCGATTACAAGTCTCTAAAAGACTTTTTATTTTATTATCCACCATAAATAAAATTTTTAAACTTTAATATCTGCGTAAATATAAGTTTGTCTGTTCTGCTTCCTCAATACGGCATAACTAATACCTTCTCTTACAAGTGAGCCGCCTTGCCTATCCGGAATATGTATTTCCGGATCTATCTGTAGAGATTCTTCTGGAGAAACGAAAATAAATTCTAAAACATGCTTGTTTAACATTCTGGCCAAAGTATCAAGTAAAGGCCTACGTTGAGGTATTTGAATACCTGAAATATCTGCAAGTAAAACACGTAAATCATTACTTAGTATCTCGATTTTTTTTTCTTCATCAGCATATTGTTCTTTTAACCTTCTATCAATTCTTATAATGTTTTTTGTAAAAGCAGCATAAAAATTATTCAATTCGATATCTTCATTACCTAAACTTTCATTTAATAATGCGTAAAAAATTTCAATCTCCTGATTTCCCTTATAAATTATTTCATTCAAAGTCTTTATATCTACTGCTCTTCCCGATTTTATTTCTAATTCAGCAATTTTCTTTTTCGTAAGAGCTAAATTTTGTTTATTAATTTCCAATTCTGATTCAAAGTGTGAAATGGATTCCTTTGCTTTTAATAATTCAGTTTCAGCTGCTTTTAAAGAATAAATAATACTATAATGCTTGGTTTGAATATTATTACTAATTTCGTAAATGTCATCAAAATAGCATATAGTTTTCAAAGCCTTTAAAACCCAGTCAGCCAACGAAATATTCTCATCGCTATATGGTAACCTAAAATTGGGATTTGCTTTAATGTTCTCAAAAACGTTTTTACCTAAAAAATCAATTAACCACTCAATTGTTTGAGATTCATTCATTTTTACATGTGATGTAGAATTATCTTCTGTATTTAACTCTACACTATTTTTTGTGATTAAAGTATTTTCGGGTTTAACAGATTCGGTTGAAATTTTATTTTTCTCATATCTATTATTTGAACCCTGCTCAAGATTATTATCATTGATATTTGATGTAATTTTAGCCATAACATTAATAGTTTAAAGGTAATTCATAAATTCCGGTGTCTAACCAATAACCCGAATCATCAGCCATGGTTTGCAACCTTAACTTAAGAGCAGAAATTGGTATATCGTCTCCGTTCTTATCTAAAATAGATTGTATCTTACTTAAATCTTCTTTACTCTCATTAAAATCTCGCTCAATTTCAACTTTAAATGGCAATCTGCCAGAATATTTCTCTCGTGCATCATTATTTGAAAATCCTAATTTGTATATAACACTTGCTGTCCATTCAGGCATATTGAGTTGTCGAAATCCTAATAATAAATCATTATCAAACAAAATTTCTGCTCTCGGATTAAGAGGAGAGAAAAAAGTCTTTGGAACTTTAAAATACTGTTTGTCAAACGCTCCAATATAATCTGCGGTTGATTTAAATTTTGTTTTTAAATCTTGAATTTCTAATCTAAAACCATCCAAGCGCATAAGTTTACCACCCATAAGGGCAATTGTAGCACCAACTGCAACAGATGTTTTTGGATCCTTTATTCGGCCTGTCGCATCAGCATAAGGATACCACTGACCAATCCTATAATTTCCTAAAGAAACAATGCGATCTGGAAAAACAGGTAAATATTTTAGAAAGATATCTCTAATCACAGGAATTGTTGATGGTTTTCCTGAAAGTAAAACCATATCACAATCATATTGCGAAATAATAATGCTAATTTCACCTAAAAGCTTTTCTATGGTATCTTTTACAACAGTGTTTATTCCTTCTGAACTAAACATCCAAACAATTTGCTTAATATCAAAATCACCAGCACCAAATTCTTTAAACTTATTGTTAATATAGGTTAATAATGGCAATTGAGGCATTGGAAAATCTATAAATACTGAATTAAAGTCAAGTCTTCCAGAGCTAGTTTCTTCAACAGCATGTTTAATGATGCCATAGGCAATAGGTAATGCAATTTGAGTAGTAAAGTGCTTACGCATTAAAATGTCATTTGCGTCTTTCATAAAATTGCCAAAAAGGAAATGCATTGCCTGCACTAGCTTATTTCCGGAAATGCCTTTTGTTTTTGCATATTCAGCAAATTGCGGCAAAACAATCCTTTCAATTAGTTTACGCAATATATCATCACCAGCAATATTAAATCCATCCCAAAAAAGCGGTTGTGGAATTATTACCGCCGACTCTGATTTTGGATCGGTTTGATATGCACAAATCATTAAATCGGTGGTACCTCCTCCAATATCAATACTTGCAATAATTAACGATTTTTCATCTTTCAATTTCAAACCATCACGCAATTTGCCATAAGTATCAAAATAGTCTTTACTTCTTCCGGAATATCGATGCATTATTTCGCCATAGATGAAAGTTATTTGATTTGCTGTAGCCTCATCATATCCCCAATCCTTTTTTAATTCCAGATTATCACTACTTTCCGATAATTTTAATTCAGTAGGTGAAGGAACAATTTTTATCTCTGATTCATCATTTTTGAATGCTTTAGGATCAAGGAAAGTTTCACCAAAAAAGTTGGTTAAAGCGTTTAATGCATCTAATGCCGACTCTCTTAAAAAGGCTTGTTCCTTTTTAGTCATTGCTGTAGGACAAGTTATTGTTATCCGTTTTAACTTACGTGGAATAAACTCTTGCCCCATGTCTTTTCTAAACCGATAGCTATTTATTTGGGAAATAGCATGCAAAAACAGCTCCATGTATACGAAAGTCATTAGTGATCTACGGGCATAGAAAGGAGTTAATGCAGGCATACTATTTATTTTTGCAATAAATTCACCATTCGATGAAAACTGCTCACTAACCCCGGTTAGATAAACAGGCGTTGCTTGAATTTGTTTTGCTCTCTCGTTTATTTCAGAAAGAAACTCCCATGGATATATTGCTTTTTCATCGTCCCATAGATATCGCTTAGGGCTTGAAAGAGTAAAATTAGATGCCAAATTATTGTTTAGTACAAGCGAACGATTCGCTTCCGGCCCAATGCGAAGCAGACTTGGCCATTTAAACGCATCGATATTACTCTCTATCAGTACATTTCGCCCAAAGCTTGCTTTAATAAATGCCAAACGCATAGAAAATGGTTCTGAATAGTATTTGGATGGGTATGTCAAGTCTCTTATTTCAAGTGGCTTAGCATTTTTCAGGGAAAAACCTTTATTCCCTCCCGTAGTTTCAAATAGCAATCCACATGTTCTTGAATTTCCAATATCTAAAACTAAATCTACTTCAATAGATTGTTCTTTATCATAAATATTTGATTCACTTGTATGAATAGAGAATGCCGGAAAAACTTCTAAATTACTTAACGTTTGAAGAAAAGTTAAATACAATCCCAATGCATAAAAGCTGTATTTGTCTACCCTACTGCTTAAATTACCAGCCTTGGGGTTACTCTTTAATAAATACTTATAATCATTATACTCATCATTTAACCATTCAAGCACCCAAGGTAAAGATACAAAATTATAATTTACTACTTCATTATTAGAACAAATAAATACAGCATTCATATCTTTATCTTTCTCAGGAACGGCATATTCCTTCTGCCCAAGTTTTGTTTTAGTATCAATAGCCAAAGTCAATAAATGAGTATACTTTCCATAATTAGCATCTCGTGCCGAAATTTTTGATAATCTCATTCTCGCCCATGTTGTTGGCCCTTTATCTACCCCGCCATCCTGATTAATTTTTCTAAAAAGAGGTATCGGTAACCATTTTTCTTCATATATAGCGAAAGCATCCCTTGCTTGTATAGAATATAAAAAATCATCACCATTCTCTGTATTAATTTGTCTTAGAAAATTTGGATTTAATTTGGATTCATCTATTTTCTTTTTTACAGAATCGTAGGCTTGCATTACATAATCATCTTTTACAATATTGTATTCACCAGTACTATAAAAATATGGAAATTCAAAATCATATTGATTACCGACCTTAATTTCAACAAATTTCATAACTGAACTATATGCTTCACTATCTTGAGGTATATTAATTTCTGTAGTATAAAATTGTATACCCGAGTCCGCTATTAGTGATATTATTTCTGCCATTCTTCTATTTTTTTAAAAAAAGTTTATTTTCGTTTATAAATAAGGTCACCAGGCGTATTTAATAATTTTTTATTAGTCAAATGCCCAACAACAACAAAACTAATTACAAAAACCAAAATCGCTACACTTAAAACAAAGTAAGTCAAAAGACTAAAATATATCACTCCATCTTCAAGCGGCATTCTAAAAAGGTATAACAATAATCGCATGCCACCCAAATAACCAATTAATGATGAAATCAAAAATGAAAACACCATTGAAAACCCAATAAATCTCAATATTACTGTTGTATAAATCCTTTTCAAAACGGCTTTAGGCAATCCAAAAGCTTTAAAAGTTCCAAGATTTTGAGAAATATCATCCAAATGCCTACTTAATACATTATTGACAAACATAATAATCATTATTAAACTAAAAATGATTAAAAGAATTGATAGAAAATTGGTGAGCTTTGCCACAAGATTAAAATTTTCGCGGGTTTTAACAAGTGACATTCCAATTTCAATACCATAGGTTTTTTTAAAATATTCGCTAAAATCATTTACTTTGTCTAATCGAGTGAAATTAACTTCAATATAATCAAAATTATCTTCAATATTATCTACAGAAACCGTTGGAAATAAATAAATTCTTTCAAAACTATATTCCGAGAACTCTTGTTTTGACAAAATCACCGAAAAAATACTGTCAATTTTTTCCGAATTAGGCATTGGATAGAAAGATATTGTAACATTATATCCAGAGCGAATAGTTGTACTGTCCTCACCTACAGAAACAAATGGATCTAATTTACTGATAGCAGTATCATTTCTTAAGAAATTATTTAAATCTTTAGAAAAATCCATAGAGTTAACTTTACTATTTAGCGTAAAAAGTATTAAATCTTTGGTGTTGTATGGTGAAAATATAGGTTTATTTGTATTAGAC
Organism: Acetofilamentum sp.; assembly: GCA_020720625.1. GTDB lineage: Bacteria > Bacteroidota > Bacteroidia > Bacteroidales > DYOH01 > DYOH01. The sequence goes on from DYOH01000004.1 coordinate 75,610, forward strand.
TTCCTTTGTTTATAAAAATAAGGCGTAACAAGGAATTGAGCATTTGTCGGCAACTTATTCACAATTGCAACATAGGGTAGTGGGATCCAAATATCTTCAAACTTACTGATTGGAAAACTCATTTTTAAGAAATTACTGGTACTGTCTATTCCAAATTTTTTTGCAAAATCCTTCGTAATAATTAGTGCAATATCATTTTCAGTACCAAACCTTTTCCCCACAATTAAGTTCTCTTTAGAAAATATAACATCCAATAAAGGTGCATCAGGCAAAATAGTTCGTCCCTCTGCTTGAAAAGTACCTTGCTCTTTATTGGAATAAAAATATAAAAAAACCCTGTTATAACCAGATACAAAATTGTAATTATATTCATTTTTTAATTCATCTGAATATAAAAGATTCACCATTTCATGAATATTATCATGTCCCCAAGGAATTTCAACATTAATCCAATTAATAAAAGGATCTGACATTTTTTTATCTAAGTAATTTAAACTGCCTTGTCCAAAACCGATAGCTAAAAAAGTGATAATAAAAATTCCACTCAACTTTATAAAGTTGATTTTTGATTTTCCGAATAAAACTTCGCTTTCCTTTTTATTAAACAAATTATAAAAGTCCTTATGTACTTCATTTTTTTTCATAACTGCTAATTATTTTATAGATCATAAATCAATAATTTGTTTTCCAAGTTCAAGATATAAAAAATTTTCAAAATTTTCCATTATTACCCCATTTGCATCCATCCATTGTTTTGCACCATTATTGCTCTTTGCAGAATACACTGATTCCTTATTAACAAAACCTACATCCTTCTGCTCATTTCGCTTGAGTAAAACAATATTATCGGCATATTTAATTGCTTGTCTAAAATTGTGGGAAACAATAATTACAGTTTTTCCATTCTCAATAGCCTGTTCTCTAAGTAATTCCATTATTTTCTCTGCATTTATCTCATCAAGATTACCCGTAGGCTCATCACCAAATAATACTGTAAATTTTGTGGATATTGCCCTTGCAAAAGCGATTCGTTGACTTTGCCCCCCAGACAAATTATAATGCTTAACACCATTTCCAATATTTGATAATCCAATTTTAGGTAGAAGTTGTTCTATTGATTTTTTTGCGTCTTCGAGCGAAACACCTTGAATTAATTGAGTTAAACAAATATTTTCTATAGCTGTAAAATTTGGCATTAAGTTAGTATTCTGAAATATGAAACTAAAGTGCTCATTTCTAAGATCTGCATAAATGTCGGGATCTTTTTTGTTTTCTAACTGATGAAACAATATTTCATCTTTATTCTCAAAAGGTTTAAAATAAAGTTCAGATCCGGACATAAGTGTTTTATTCATTAAGGCAAGCGTCTCAAGAAGGGTACTTTTACCTACTCCAGAAACGCCCATAAAAAAAGTTACTTCTCCTCCTATAACATCTAGTGAAGGAATTTCCAGAATTACCTTATTTGCATCATAAGAGCATTTTAAATTCCGAATTTTAAAAACTGTGTGTTTCATGTATTCAAGTATAATTTTTTATTACGGCAAAAAATCTTCAGAAATCCAATAATACAATTCGTTATTACTTCTGAACGAATAATCATAATTTGGCGAGTTAAATATAGTTTCGAGCATCCTTTTTTTCTGCTGAATTTCATTTACATATTTTTGGAATGTAACATTATCAATTTGACGTTCATCAGTAATGCTTCCAAGTTTTACCTTTTTCATCAATGATGACTTTCCCGGTAAATCAAAAACACTTTGAGTTATTTCTTCGATTGACAGATTCTCAATAGCTTCATTTGTACTTTCACCTACATAACGCAAATATAACTCTTTCCATGCATCTTGCATATTCTTTCGCTGAGTACTTCCAGATGTGCCCGTGGTTAATTTATTAAATTTGTTAATAAGTTCCGACAAATCGAGTTTATTCATAAATAGTACGTTAGAAAAAAGCCGAACATCTTCTTTATTATGCTTGGTAACCAGCGGAGCAAAACCTTCAATATAGAATTGTGCTCTGTCTTTTTTTAGAAGATCGATATCATTTTTCGATAAATTCATAGATTTAAGAACCTCCGCAATCGCAGGCGAAAAATTACTTACATAAATTGATACGTTTGAATTATTATTACTATTATTATCAATTTCTGTTGCCATGCTTTCCACTCCTATTCCTCCCTCTACAATTTTTTCGAAAGCAGATAGAAATTTTTCATTATTAGCATTTGCAATAGTAATTAATTCGCCTATTCTATTTTCTATTTCAATAGGCGCGAGTTTTTTTCCTTTTGCCGGAGCAACTAGCATGCCCATTTTTACACTATTTTTTGTTGTTATACTATTGCCTACTTTAACAAAACTAGGGGAAGTTCCATACAAATCCAACATGTATGTGCTTTTAAATTCACCATATTTTCTATTTGCACAATTAATAATTAAATTTGAATTATCCTTTATAAAATCATCATAAGTGGAGTTATTTCCATTATTCACCTGAAAAGCCAAAAAATTAGCATTTAGTTCAATTAATCCATCTTCGACTTTATTTGCGCTCACTTGATATGAGTTGTTTAACTTATGATTCCCTGCATCTCCAATTAAGATGATGAAATTAGATTCATTTGCAGAATTTGCATCCCAACCCACGTTTCTTATGGCCATTTGTAAACCATAATTTACAGATTCAGATATGGTATTATTTCCCGGATCCCTTGTATCAATATTATTTAGAAATGCAGTTAATTTAGGATACTCGTCCGTTAGCTTAATTAGTTCAAAAGGCTTTATAGAACCCGCATCTCTATATACTACAGCTCCAAATTTTAGTCTATTTCTAATTGAAACTTTGCTTCCGTATTGTGAAGTAATTTGCAACATGCTTTTCTGTATAGCATTAGCAACCGAATTAAAATATGGCCCCATACTATTAGTACCATCAATAACAAATACAATATTTATATTCCGCAAACTTTCACTTAATCCATTAAACTTCCTCCTTAACTCTGCATATTTTTCTTCATTTGCTGTTTGGCCTCCGCTACTCATAATTGCTCCCATTATACCTATTGGTGCGATGCCTTTAGCAGTCGGTTTGTCTAAGACAGGAAATCGTCGCCATTCACCAATAAATCTTTCATCATAAGGATCAGCATTCCAAATTGCGCTAACTGAACTTTGTGAGTTTTGCATATAATTTACTGCAGCTTCTGAAGTTTCAAATGCAGATGCTTTAATTGAATATTGCTTTCTTAGTTCTGCTTGCTCAAGTTCCCATGTTGGTTCTATCGCCACGCGACTATCCCAGGAAGTAATTCTATTTATTGAAACCCAACCCAATAAGTCATCGTTAATGTATTCTGTATTACTTATTCTAAACTGCGTTCCTAGCAATACAGCGTTTGTTGTAACTGCAAAAACATAATAAACTTGAAATAATTGAGGAGATTTTTCATTTCGCCTGACTGTTAAGCCCGGGTTTGTATAAAAATCGATTTTTTCAGAAAAACTTGAACTGCTAATGGTAGTCCCCTTTTTTATTGTATTTAATATCATGGCCTTTTTATTAATCGCCCCCTTTTGAGTTACAAGACAATGTTTCCATAATAAAAAATCTCTTTTACTAAACCAATAATAATCTTTTACTTGCGGTGAAAACTGCCGCTGAGCCATATTGTATCCGGGATCTGTAACCAAATGAATCTTATCTTGAGTTTCATCAACAACAATAAACTCTGAATACATGGCCACATTTATTTTAGATATTGATTTTGATGCGGCCGCAGATTGATAAACACCTGCATCACTATTAATTAAATATACAAACCATGTAGAACCGCTTACTGTCTTTTGACCATTATCAATTCCTATATTTACGCCATCTTTTGGAACAATAAATTTAACAGGAGTTTCAAGAGCCTTATAATTTGGGACTCCATGCAAAAAATAAGATTGTAAAAGAATAAAACCAATTATTATACTTCTTTTTTTCTTCATAATTTTTTTTTTACACTTCAATTTTCATTTTATTGCTTAAGGAAGTAAATTTATATCCACCCAATAGTACTTATCCCCATTGCTTAGAAAAGCATATTTATACTCATTTTGATTGTATATATATTCTAATTCCTTTAATCTACTGCTAAGCACATTTTTTCTGAGATTTAATGCTTCTTCTGAAATCTTATTATCATCATAAATATCAAAGATATGAGAAAATCCAAAAGTTGAATTCATATTGCAAACTCCAAACTTAATTTCGTATAATTCGTTTATGGTATTTATCGAAAAAAATGCATCATTCTTATCCGTAAATAATTGCTTATAATAATTAACCAATTTTTCTCTTATCCCTTGATTTTCTAGCAGAATATCTTGCTCCTGTTTTATTGTCGATATTATTTCTGACAGTTGCAAATTTGATATTAATACTACTTTTTTATAATAGAATGGATTTAAAAAATTTTCCATTGGAATATATGCAGGAAATAAATATAAATCATTAATTACCAAGCCATTAACAACATTCAAATCTAAGTCTTCAAGCTTGCTGCATTGACCATTCCAAATAGAACTATTAGAAAAAAAAGCCAATACTCTCACATTATTTGAATTACTCTTTTCATGCAGAAAACGAAAATAAGTTCCAGGTTTACGAATATTCGCATAATCAAAAATACCAATTGGATTTTGCAAAACAGAGTCTAAATATAGCTTAGATGGCAGTTTTTTATCTATTCGTTCTTTTGCGGCCTCAATATCCCAATTACTTTCATAAGAGTATTTAAATTTATCATATTTTAATACATTATCTTTACTCACCCAACCAGCTATATATTCTTTTGAATTTTGCCCGAGTCCAACAAAACTTGGCTGTATACCAAGCAAATACGACTTATTGGTTTCTTTATAAATATAATAAATATCTAGTTTGCTCGATTTACCCTTCACTTCTACACTTAAATCTGAATTTTGATAGAATTTTGCCGAACTATATGCATTATTTCCAGTCCTATTTCCTAACAAAAGCACTCGATTTGAGTAACGACTTCCATTCTCTAATAAGCATGATTCCCAGAGCAGCAGTTCTGATTTTTTTATCCAACCTGCATTTTCATCATAAGCAGTTAAATATTCATTAATTTTAGGAACAGATGTGTAAATTAATCGCAAAGAATCATCGTTTTCATCAACAACATAATATTGCTTTAGAAACTCCGGGTTAACAACAATTAAATCTGATGTTTGAGTATTATTACTAATATCTGCATCCACATAATAAACCATCCATAAATTTCCAGGCAATACCGCAGTGTCAGGAAATAAATTCGTATTTTCTTCTGGACTAATATATTTAAGCGGCATCTCTTTTACCCGTGCCTTAAACGACCACCAAAACGCATCTTTAAATCGATTTTTTATTTCCCAACCAGAAGGTAAACGCTGTGCATTGCCTATATTTGCGATTAGACTTGCAAGAATTAATACATATATTTGTTTTCGTCCTTTCATTTAACAATAATCCATTAAGGTAAATAAGTAAAAGGAATCCAGAAAAACTTATTCTCCTGAGAATAAAACATTTTATCTACAACAATTGATGCATTATCTGGTGCATTAAATATACTATATAATGCAGCATACTTTTGATCAATTTGATTAGCATAAGTATTTATTTGAAGATCGGATATTTTAGCAGGGTCTAAAAAATCTGATACTTTTTTGCCGCCCAAAATATTTGTTTTTATTGGAATACCATAAAGCATTCTATTGACATCCTCTAAGCTTAATTTTTCTATCTCAGCATCTGACAAACCCACTACATCTCTTAAAGTTCTTTTCCAAACTTTTACAATTTCGATTCTTTTGCTGGAACCACTGGCTGCATTTGCCAGGTTATTTAATAAATTTATCTGAGATGATAATTCACCGTTAGAAAGTAATAAAACCGGCTCAAATACTTCGTTACCTGCTGCCATTAAAGATGTATATCCCTCTTGGTAAAGCTGTACTTTTTTCTGAAATAAGATATCAAATTCGTTATCAGTCATTTTTAATTCGGTTTGAAGCTCTTTCATAAATTCACGAATCGCGGGTCCATACATATCACTGCTATCTTTTAATGTTATTTCTCCAATAGAAGCCCCTTCGTTAAGCAATCGATGCAAGCCAAATAAAATGGTTGCTATTTCAGTATTCAATTGCTTTAACTGTTTTTCTACTTCCTTTTGGACATCTATAGCTGATTTAGAAGAATTTGGCGATGCAGGTATAATTTTAAACTGATGTGCGCTACCCTTAGCCACCCATGCATTATTTTCCGATACTAGAGAAGTCTGCAAATTCATTTTTTTTATTTCGCCACTGACCAAAGATTTTGTTTGGTTTACAAAATTTGCATAATCCTGAGTATTCTTATTAATAACTTGTAGTGCGATAAAATTAAACTTAAATTCGGATAATTGATCAACAACTTTTTGCAAAGATACTTGAGATGCATCATTTCTATTGTGATTTCCAACATCTCCTATTAAAATAAGCAAATTAGTTTCGCCCGCACTTCCCGGGGTTAATCCAACTTGACGAACACTATTAAGTCCATAAAATAATGCTTCCGGAGCATCGTCGCCTGCATCATCCGGCACAAGTGTATTTACCCTTTTTAACCATGAACTTAAATTTTGAGCTGCCCCAAGTTTAAAAATTTGTACTAATTGACTTTTGTTCGATGTTACAGCATACTGGTCTTTAAAAGCTATGGCTGCAAAGCGCAAAGTGTTTTTTGTGCCAGCACTGATATCTTTCATAGCATTATCAATTGCACCAGCAACAGCAGGAAAATAGGGTGCCATACTTCTTGTCGCATCTATTACAAAAACTATATTTACATTTCGCTTGCTATTCATTAATCGTTGCGCAGCTGTATCAACAGAGGCTTTCCATTCGGCAGTTTTTGAAACTCCTTCTCTTCCAATAACCGTAATAGCACCTGCCAGACCTATTTTATAAATATCATTATTAAAGGATTTAATGATTGGAAATCTGCGCCATGTTCCCAATTTAATACCTTCGTTATTGTTTTCCCACAAAACTTTATTTGTATTTACACCAGCCTTTTGCGTATATTGCAGTACAGAATTACTGTCTATGAAAACTGTAGGTTTAATATTGGCTCTTACTCTGGCTTCATCATTATTCGAAGGTTGCAAGGCCACCCTTGTATCCCAAACAACAAGCCTTTTGCGCGAAATCCAACCCAAAAAAACCTCTGAAAAATCTTGCCCTGCAGAAAAACGCTCTTGTCTACCAACTAATACGGCATCGCCAACTATTTTGTAAACATAAAAGAAATCAAATATTCTGGCTTCATTACCATTTGGGTTCTTTAATCCCGGATCGGAGTAAAACTTGTAATTCTCGTTAGTGGTTCCACTTTTTCGTATAATAGCAGCAGTATTTAACAGCATCACTTTAATGGGAATTTTTGATCGCTCGACCAATATGCATCGTGTGTTAGGAATAACATCCTTTATATCCATTTTAACAGATACACCTTTCGATGTTGACCATCCGGCTGTAATACTGTAATTTGGATCCGAAGCAACAGTTATTTGGCCGCTGCGTGCATCATAAGCTTCTACCAAAAATTTTTGTCCCTTATAATTAAATACTGTCCATGGATAATTTGCATTCACACCAGTTTTAGATATTATTTCTCCATTCAATTTAGTTTCATTATCCCAGGCAAACTCAGGTTCAAAAAATTGCATTGGAATGTCGATTGCTTTTTGAGCAAAAGACGATATCATAAAACCGTAAAATAAGAAATAAATGAACAAGCTAAATTTGTATATATTTCGTTTCATTGTAATATTTTTTATTTAATATCAGTTAGTAAAATCATCAAAATAAGGGTTTAATTCTTTACTTCTACGAAATTTAAATTTATTCTCGACAAAAATGTATAAATCTATTTTTTCCAATAGTGAAACTTGATTACCCCCAAATAATTGAGAAATAGAGTTGGTTATTAGCTCATTGGCAATATTTTCACTAATAATCGGAGAAGAAAAAAAATAGTAAAACTTAACAAATCGTCGTGAATTATAAGTATTAGGATTAGCGTTAATTGAATTCATATAATTTAAGAATTCTGTTTTAATAGCGCTTGTCAATACACCAGTATTGTTTCCCAAAAAAGCATCATTGATAATTTTAGAGACTTCTGTACTTTCTGTGCTTGTAAAATTAAATGGTGCTTGATTAATAAATAGAATAATGCTATCCTTAGGAGCGTATACTTCTTTAATCTTTTTATCAAGCTGAACTAAAACTCTTGCCTTATTTTGAACATCGTTAATTTCGGCCATAAAAATGTGCATTACCGGAATTTTAGAAACAAGAATATTTATACTAGTCCTCCCATCCACAAGGCACTCATACAGAGAGTCTTGCCATTTTTCAGCATGATCTTTTTCATTTGAGTAAAAATTATAGCCACGGGGCTTTGTTATTGAAAAACTCTGTGTAGCTAGTGGTATAGCTTTTATAGATACCTTCTTGCAGCCGATTGTAACGCTATCCGTCTTAACTTCTTTCAGAGAAAAAGTAACATTTAAATACTCAGAGCTACTATTAACGATATTATGAGGAACATTTTTTGCGTTTTCAGTATTAGCTAAAATTTCTTCTCCCTTAACAGAAATTAGACATTCATTGCTGAGATAGTAGTTTATTGTACCGTACATAGTATTATCTTTCTCTACGAAGCTTATTTTCGATAATTTAATAGAATCAATATGACATATTGTATCAAAATTATCAATGCGAACCAGATAAGACAAATCAGCGAGAGTCTTTGCTGAAACAGTTTTTTTATTTTCATTAAACTTAAGGTCACCATGTTCTGCAATTTTATCGGACAATGAAAGCTGTTGTTCCTTATTCTTTACAAACGTTTTAATCGAAAGTTCTAATTTTAAATTTGTTTGCCCTACACCTTTTAAAGGTATACATAAAATACTACTCAGTATAATGCAAACAATAACTAAACTATATTTTATAAACAAACGCATAGTTCTTTTTCAGTTTAAAATATATTATAAATAAGACCAAACTGCATTCCATAAGTATAAATATACATTCCTGTGTTTTTAAGTTCAGTTATACTGGTATGTTCAAGTGTCGTTCCGGTGTATATATTTTCTTGCGAACTAGATATTAATAAATCGGTAAATACCGATGACCAATAAAAACCGGTATAAATGGCCAATTTAGAAAGCATATTACCTTTGGTGGCAAAAGGACTTAATTGAAAGCCTGTATTTAAATGAGTTGCTGCGGCAGGTTGTATATTAAAATTCATGGCATTAGAATAACTAATTTCTTCAGAATTGTCAAACTCAAGAACAACATTCGAACGAACAAAATTTGGAAAAGACATTCGGGCACCGAGTTGCAAATAATATCCAAACTGCACTTTACTATTAGCTGAATTTTTTAATTCAAAAGATAATGCTAAAGGAAACTCAACCAATCTCAAATCGATAGTTTCCTTAAAAAAGCTTAATTTTTGCCCATCCGGATTAATAAATTCCGGATATATGGCAGTAAAGTTGGATTTAAATTCTCCAAATTCAAGACCAGAATAAACACCTACTGACGCACCCAAGCTTCCAATACCCCAATCGAAAAAATTATACTGCAATCCTATTCCACCAATAGCCTGAAAATAGCCACCATGAGAATACATGCCTTGTTTATCCCCCATCCAATTCATATAATTATCATCGCTTCTATGCTGTATTCTCGTATATGTCTTGGTTCCGAAAGAATACAATTTTAAACTATGCTGATTAGACATTGTTTGAGAACTACAAATTTCTTTAAAGTATGAACCAGAAGCATCGCCATGATAAAGAGGGCTAGCTCTGAGACACCATTTTTTTTCTAACAAATTAACAGGAATTTTAATTTTTGACAAAGTTAAAGTGGTGTCTAAAACTATACTTTTTCCGGATTTTAACACCCATTTATATCCATCAATACAAGCATAACTTTCCATACCAATTTCATAAACAGAATCTACAGAATTACTTGTTTTTTCGATACCTAAAATTGCCCATTTTTTTTTATTTACACTTACAAGAACTTCATTTTCATCAAATCCATATTTATTATGAGCAATCACTTTTAAAGTATCCACTCCTTCATTACAGCCCATGTCAATTGAGATAAAATTTGTATTACTGAAGCCAGTCCAACCATTCGGTAATTTCCACTCATAATACTCAGCTCCATAGGCAGCATAAACTTTATAGTTTACACCTACACTACCCCATGTTAATAATGTATCTCCAATAATATCATCATAAAACTTAGGTTTCTCTAAAGGGTTAGCCAAAATAAACTCAATAAATTTGTACTCTTTTAAAGCCAAATCTGTTTCTACTTTCGCATTAAAAAAATACGAATACTCATATTTTTTTGAATCTTTTGTAATACCAAACAAATTTTTAGTTCCGGTTAGCGTAAAAAATATTTTATTCGACTTACTAATAGTAATATCCGCTTCATTTATTTCAAGGTCGGAATAACTAATAGATAATCCACCGCTAAATTTATAGCGAACTGCCTCAACATAATCTTTTGTGGCCACTTTTTCTCGTTTTTGGCCAATAAATAAATCATTATAAATGGAATCAGGGTTTAAGGTAATAAATTCATCAGCTAATTTTTTTGAAAAACTAAAATTTGCTGCCATACCAGCCACATAAGCCATGGAATTTGCCATACTGTCAACTTTTAATCTCAGCTTCGAAACATCAAGTTTGTTCTGACTAATTACATTATTAACCATTCCAAGAAACAAAAAATTTATAACTAAAAAACCTTTAAAAAATGATTTCATAAACATAAATTAAGACATAATTATTACTAAAAAACCTTGCGAACCAGTCTAAATCCATACGTTGCATAAGCCGTTCCAGTATCGCTAAAAGAACGATAAAACAACTTTTTATTAGATGTATTAATGTAATAATCCCTTATTACTCTAGGTGAAGTATTATTTCCTTCAATGTTTACAGGATTCTTCTGTGGGCTATCTTTATAATAATCTTTATGATAAAAATCCAGACACCATTCCGTTAATCCATCCCCAATATTGCTTAAAGATAAATTTAAAGCAGCCCATTCCCACTGAGCTTCAGTAGGAAGGCTCCAACTCTGCCGGGTTTTTTCACTTAACCATTTAGCATATTCATTAGCACCATACCAAGTAACAAGACCAACAGATTCATTTTCAGCGCCTTGCTTAACAAAAAATAACCCATTCTCCTTAGGTATGCGTGTATTTGTAGTAATTTTTTGACCCTTATTTTCTCCATCTTTAATTGTAAGGCTGCCATAATCATTTAAAAATAAATAAAAATCTTTAATATTCACTTCATTTATGGCAACCATGAAACTATCAACTAATACTGTATGTTTAATATTATCTGTTGTTATTTCATCACTAGTGTTTCCCATTTGAAATTCTCCTCCCTTGGCAAAAATAAGTTCACAATTAGGAGCCACAACCTTATGACTTTCAGTATCAATCTTTGGTACTTCTATTTCCGGTTCTATTTCCACAACATCTTCTTCAGTACGCGGACGTTTTACAATTTCTATAATGCCAATAATGGCTATTAAAGCCAATGCAATACCAACACTTATGTATACTAATTTCGAATACTTTTTACCTGTTCGATTTTCTATATTCAATATACTCCTTTCTGCTTCTGATACATATTTTCCGGAAGGAAATAATTGAATATAATTTTTATACGAGCTAATACTATTGGATAATTTAGCATTTCTATATTCTTGTTCTTCAATAGCATTTAATTTTCCCTTTATTTCTAAAACATGTAAACTATCAGGAAAATCGACCAAAAATTTTCTTAAGTCAACAATTGAATCAATGGATACTAAATTTCTATATTGAATTTCATCTTCAGACAATAACGGGAAATCTCTATGCTCGGGAAGATTATCCTTGACATCAACATCCAAATTATCTGGAGCTTCAACATTATTTATTTCCTCATGTGTAGCTACTTGCTCTATTACTTTCTTAACTGGTTCAGAAGTATTTTGCATAGATAAAAGAATTTGCCTTGCGTTCTTGCAATAAATTCCTTCAGGGCACTGCTCCAAATAATCTTTAAACCCATCTAGAGTATTTTTACGTATAGCTTCTTGCCATAATTCTTTATCATTCAAACACATTTTTTTATAATTTATTTTTTTATAACTCCCTTGTCATATTGCATTTTGCTCCTGATATTTCCATTCTCATCATACCAAATCCAAATACCATTTTTCTTATTATTAATAAAACTACCTTCAATACTTTTCTTTCCACTTTGATACCAACCAGTAAAAGCACCTTCCCTTTTTCCATTTAAATAAGTATATTCTTCCTTTTTCTCACCTGTAGGATAGTATTCAATAGATTTACCTACATAAGGTACATAATAAGTACTATCACTGTACAACAATGCATTCTGGTTCAAAACAAAATTAGGTTTTGTTGTACTGCAAGATGCAACAACAATAGCAATAGCTATAAAAAATGCAAAACTCATTTTTCTTCTCATATTATTAAATATTTTAAGTTATTATTATTCACAAAACAATTAGAAACTACATTTTTAAAAGACTTATAATTTATTTCGTTGGACAATGAACACTATAATCCCAATTTGTATCGTTATTTACCGTTACCAAAATAAAAGGATGACAAAAATTAATACTTACTTGAGGTCGATCATTGTTTGTTGCCCCATTAAAATAGAATAATTGTTTACCACATTCGTTACATTTTACGATAATTTCATCGGGAGCAGAATCAGTATAATAATCAAAAAGAAAGCTCCCTGAATTAGCTCCCATATAATAAACCTCGCTAACTGTTTTCTTCCCGCTAATTGTACCTTTATTGCCACCAGTACATGGATTCACAATAATTTTTGATAAAGGAATATTTCTATCAGATTGCGGCAAACTTTGCAGTACACCCATTTTTTGATTAACTATTTTTGTATTATTTGTAGTATAGCCACTTTTCGAAGCAGTAATAGATATACTTTCATGTGGGTATACAAAATCAATAACAAATTCACCGTTTGCCTGACTGGTTATTGCCTTAGGGCATGCAGAACACCCAACTACGTTATTTTGAACTCCAGCTATTCCACCCCCCGTATTAGCATCTACATCTTTAAAGGTAACCATTGGTGGAGGCACTAGTCTCAAAGGAATATCTCTATCATTTTGAGAACCTTTAGATAAAGGTTCATAATCTGCATTTTTTATGGTATAATCATTTAAAATATATGCCGGAACAAATTTTGTAGCATCAGATATGATAGAAATTCTATCCCCAATTTTAGCCGAAATCATAAAAATTCCTTTTTGGTTACTCATAATTGTTAAAGAATTTTTACTTCCATCAGCAGATTGAATTTCGATAATATTTGTAACTCCCGATAATGGTTTTTTGGTTCTCTCGTCTATATCTCGGAAATATATAGGATTAGGAAGCGAACGTAAATAAATAGTTCGTTCATCATCAGAAAGTGTCATATATCTTTCAGCTGTGATGGGCGAAAGAGCAATTGTTGAAGAATCATTATATTCTGGCTGCTTGCTAGCCTTAATTTCGATATTTGATAATATTTTGATATCAACAAACTCACCAAAACCAGGAACAATCTTTGCCAAACCGCCCGAATTTGTATAAACCACTGCGGGATTAATCACACCATCAGCAGTTAAATTACAAATTGCTCCTGAAATTCCATGCTTAGATACCAAATCTTTTACATAGAACTTGATAGGCTTTCGAATTGGCATTAACCTAAGTGTATCACTCGCAGATGAATTAGCTACATCATTTTGAATGCTATCAGGATAATATCCATGCAAACTTGCCACTACTTTATACTTCGAACACTTAGCAATACTGTCAATCCAAACTCTACCATCAGGATCAGTTATAAAATTAGATGAAGTATTACCATAATCTTCATAAAAACTTATCTGAGCATTCGGTAATGGCTGGTTATCTTCCTTATCCACCACTACAAATTGCATCTGTGTTTTTAGTGCCCACATGTATACATCCACAGGTTTATCTTCATCTATTTTATGCAAACTTATGTATAGCGTATCTGATGCTAAGCAACTGTGCTTTGCTATAATGTACTCTCTTTCACCAGCAAAGAATATTCGTTTAAATAAAGTATATGAAAGCTCATTAAATCTGGCGTATCCTGTGCTATCAGAAATCTCTGATTTAATAATAGTATCTACCGCAAATAGTTTAAACTGCGGTTTTAGGCTTAAAAGTGACCTGTCAATCTGATAATAATTAACTTCTACTCCTGAGATAGATGAGTTATTTTTTTCCGCATTTAAAGTTTGTACATCAATTTTTTTATCTATTCTAATCAATAGCAATAATGGGAACAATAATAGTAACATTAGAAGCCACAAATAATTAAACTTGCCATATTTTATAAGAACTTCATTTTTTCCTGAATCAAATTTATAAGTCTTATTTCGAATTTTTTCTTTCCAATTTGAAATAATTTTCATTTTTTGATTAACATCCCGCTCACTAAGGTCAAACCGACAAAATCCATCAATATCAGTATATTGCTCTATAACAGATTTATCCGCAAACAATACATTTACTTTACAGGATGAAATGGGTTTATTCTTATGATCTATTACTTTAATTTTTAGCTCCTTAACAATAGGTAGAGGTAATTCAATTGTAAAAAAATTCATAGCATCGTTGCAAGTACAAGTATATGAATATGCTATATCATTATAAACACCTGATAAATTTAATATTTCTCCCTTAGCAACATCTTTATACTTATATTGACCTATATCATTAGTATTAAAATCATTAAGCAATTCATTTATAGTTAACTTTAAAGACTTATTAGAATATAAATCTCCATTGGTATCTTTTAATATAAAAGTTACTTGTGCTATTTCGTCAATAAATACTTGACAGATTTGTTGCTCATCTTCAATAACAAATTCTTGAACCTTGGTTTGTATTTCATTTATAAGCTGATATGTAATAAAAGATGTACCAATTTTCCATTTTCCAATAGAAACCATTGATGTATGATCTGTTGAAATACTTTTTTCTTTTTCAACACCAATATCAATAAATAAAGTAGAATTAGGTGCAGGATTTCCATTTGGAAAAACCGTTTGTAAAATTACATCAACATACCCTTTAGGTAAATTCTTACTAATTAATCCTCGATTTGCGTTATTATTGTCAGCAATTGCTCCCCAGTTAGTTAGTATAGGGAATAATTCGCCTCCTACCTCATAACAATATATATCATTTAAACTTGGAATTTCAAAGTAATCTAAAATTTGTGCTTTAAGTTCTGGATTAATAAAATAAGTTGATCTCTTTAATATTCGCTCTTTTATTTTATCAATACTAAGTAAAACTGAAGCTTTTTGCTCTTCTCGTAATTTAGAAAAATTAATGTAATCCTGCCCCTTTTCAGAAAACCATACAATTTTTTGGTTTTCCGTATTTTTTGGAACAGCAAATAAACCGATTTCAGAAATATCTTTTATTTCATTTAGCAATAAGCTATGCTTAGCTTTATATAAACTTATATTTCCGAGTAAACACCTTAAATTATCAAAATTGCTAATAGTTATTAAGCCCATATCAATAAATATATAGTTTTAACTTTTCCCATCTTTTCTAATACAAAAGTCATTTTCTGTTGAAATTTCATAGGTGCGATATGAAATTATTATTACATGTCAAGTTTCACAAGGTTGTTAATGAAAACTTGTTTTTATTTAGTTGTCAAAAATAAAATTTTATTTTTAAAATCCAAAGGATTTTGTTTAATAATTTCAGGGTTTATTTTATACCATTTTTCTATTGCATGAAAAGGTGTTTTTACGTTTAATTCTTTTCTTATGCTTCCATGTCGCCTATATAGGTTATAATGAACAAGAAAGCCCATTAACCCACATTGCAGCTATCCTGATGTAATAAGCTGATTTTGATTTATATCATTTTTTAAAAGTTCGGGTTTGTGTACTA